>DATCPW010000023.1:0-8323 GCA_036569865.1 Candidatus Dormiibacterota bacterium | reverse complement strand
AGATCTCACGCCTCGGCCTGATCCGCACCTTCCAGTCCCCGCGCGAGTGGCCTGGGCTCAGCGTGCTCGAAAACGTGGTGATGGCGCGATGGGACCCGGCCCGCGAAGGCTTCTTCGGCGGCCTCCGCGGCCTCGGGCACGTGCATCGCGTCAAGGCCGCGGACGAGCTGGCGCAGGCGCGAGACATCCTTGGCGAGTTCGGGCTCGGCCCGCTTCGCAACGAGCGAGCCGGCAATTTGAGCGGCGGGCAGAAGCGACTTGTGGAATTCGCACGCATTCGGATGGCCGCTCCCGAGCTGGTGATCCTCGACGAGCCAATGGGCGGCGTGAACCCAGTTTTGGGGGAGCGCATGGCCGTCGCCATCGAGGCCTTCATCGCGGCGGGAACCTCCGTCATCGTCGTCGAGCACAACCTGCCCTTCATCGAGCGGGTCACCCAGCACGTGATCGTGATGGCGCAGGGCACGGTAATCGCCGAGGGCGCATTCGAGGCGCTGCGATCAAACCAGGATGTCGTCGATGCTTACCTGGGCGAGCAGGTCAGGTGACCGACGACACGCCAGTGCTGGAAGTCGTCGGGCTGACCGCCGGGTACGGTGGGCCACCCGTGATCGACGGTGTCAGCTTGACTGCCAAACGAGGCGCCATTACCGCGGTCGTCGGCCCCAACGGGGCCGGCAAATCAACGCTCCTGAAGGCGATAGCCGGGCTGATCCGACCCACCGCCGGCACCGTGAAGGTCAAGGGTGTGGATGTGACCGGTCAACCTGCGGAAAGGCTCGTCTCCAAGGGCCTCGCCTATGTGCCTCAGGTCGCGAACGTCTTTCCCGAGCTCACCATCCGCGAGAACCTCGACATGGGCGGCTACAGTCGCAAGGGCGGCGTGCGTGAGAGGATCGACCAGCTCTTCAAGCTGTTCCCAGACCTGGCCGCCTCGGCACACCGGAAAGCCAACACGTTGAGCGGCGGCCAGCGGACCATGCTCGCCCTGGCACGAGGTTTGATGGTCGATCCCGCCGTGCTGATCCTCGACGAACCCAGCGCCGGTCTGGCGCCGAAGTTCCAGGGCTTGATCTGGGAGCGAATCGAGCAGATCAGATCGACCGATGTGGCTGTGCTGGTCATCGAGCAGAACACGCGCGAGACGCTTCAACACGCACAATGGGCGTACGTCCTGGTCCTCGGCCAGAACCGTCTCGAAGGCCTGGGCAAGGACCTGCTCGACGACGAGGAGGTGGTGGACCTCTATGTCGGCCGGCTCTCATGATTCGCTGACCAGCGCCAGAACCCCGAGCCCCCGGCGCGATGCAGCGATCGGTGGTATCGGAGGCCTCGCCGGCGGTTTGTTGGGCGTCGGCGGCGGCTTCGTCCTGGTGCCGCTCCAGGTCATCTGGGCGCGCCGCGATCAACACCGGGCTATCGGCACTTCACTGGCGGCCATCCTGCCCATCGCCATCGTGGCCGCGGCGACCTACTACTTCGGTTCGAGCGCGCCGCAGGCCGACCTTAGAATCGCTTTCTTCCTGGCACTGGGCGGCGTCTTTGGGGCGGTTTTAGGCGCCCTCGCGGCGCGGAGGTTTTCCGATCGGACCCTCAAGGTGCTCGTTGCAATCCTGATGGTGGGTGCCGGGCTCAAAGAGCTCTATGACGCGGTGGTTGGAACCGCACCCCACCTTATCGGGGCTGCGGTACCCGTGTTCGGATGGACGGACTACGCGCTGATCGCTGCGGGCGGCCTGGTGATCGGGGTGGTCAGCGGCCTCACCGGGGTGGGTGGCGGGATCCTTGTCGTGCCGCTGCTGGCGATTGGGTTTGGGGTCGGCCAGCGAGTTGCGCAGGGGACTTCGCTCATCGCCATTCTCCCCACGGCTGCGATCGGCGCCTTGACTCATCAGAGAAGTGGCAACGTCGACCTCCGCGCTGCCTCGTGGATGGCCGCGGGCGGCGTTCCTGCCGCACTCCTCGGATCGGCGCTCGCATTGTGGCTGCCGGCACGGGTATTAGGCGGCCTGTTCGGCGTCTTCCTGCTCGTCGCGGCGGCACGGATGTGGCCCACGCGCGAACAGGCGCGCCGAACCTCGGCACCAACGGAGAGCCCAAAGCCCGACGCGCGCTGATCCAGCGCAGGCGGCTTACTCGGTCTTGGCGGGGGGCTCCGGGGTCGACACCACAGCGTGGTGCCGGAACTGAACGTCCGCCACGGGTGATCCGCCCGGCAGCTTGACCTTCTTTTTCTTCTTGGCCTCGCGGCCCTGCTTGTCGCGTCCTTTACCCATGGGCCTCAGTTTCTATTACCAGGGCCAGTTCGCGCAAGAAGGATTCCACATCGGTGACCAATCCGATCGACTGCCAGCTGCCGCGGTCGGCCAGCTTCGTGACCACAGCCGGGTTGATGTCGACGCAGACTGTTCGCACTCCCGCCGGCAGCATGTTGCCGGTGGCGATCGAGTGCAGCATGGTCGACAGCATCAGCGCCATACGAACCCCTGACAGCGCAGCGCGCATCCGCTGCTGCGCCACGATCATGTCGGTGATGACATCTGGAAGCGGCCCGTCGTCGCGCACCGAGCCCGCGAGCACGAAGTCCACTCCGTGGTCGATCGCAGACTTCATCACCCCAGACGTGAGCTGCCCGGACTGCACCATCTGACGCAGGCCGCCCGCCGCGCGAACACGATTGATGGCGCGCATGTGGTGCTCGTGGCCGTGCTCGGTCGCCATGCCGCTCTCGATGTTGATGCCGAGGGCAGTTCCGAACAGAGCCGCCTCGACATCGTGCACGGCCAGCGCGTTACCCGCGAACAGCACCTGCACGAACCCAAGCTCGATCAGCCTCGACAGGTAGCGGCCCGCTCCCGTGTGAACCACGGCCGGCCCGGCGACGACCACGATTCGTCCACCTGACTTCTTGATCGCATGCATCTCTTTCGCGATCTCACCGATGAGCACCTTCTTCGGTTTTTCGGCTGAGACCTCGCTCCCCATGAAGCTGAAGATCTCGGTCTGCCGAGAACGCTCGAGCGGGGTGACACGCACGCCCTTGTAGCCGACTACGACCTCCATGCCCAGCTTTGCGTCCTGAAACGGAATGCACCAGGCGCGCTGCGTCTTGCGATCCACAGCGATCGCGGTATCCATCTCAATCTGCTCGACCTGCGCCCAGCGGTCGCCCAGCAGAACCTCGGTGGGCAGGTTGCTGGTCGAATAAAAGCCTTCGGGGAAAACGCCTTCCACCGCGACCTTCTCGAGCTGAGCTGGTTCCTCCGATTCGGCGGTGGCCCCGAGCGCTCGAGCACGTCGCACGATCCGGTCGAGCTGCTCCGCCGAGGTGGCGATGATCTCCATGCGGCAAAGGGACGTATCGGTCTTGTGCTGCCCGACCCTGAGCTCCTCGATCGTGAAGTTGCCGCCCTCGTCCATCACGAGGTCCATCACCTGCGGCAGCATCATCGAGTCGATGATGTGGCCCGCCAGCACGAGGCGGGCAGTGTGACGCCCCTCCGTCATGCCAGGGCTCCGACGATCGCGTTGATCTCCGCCTTCATAGCTGATGCCGCACGCGCCGGGTTGTCGGCGTACAGAATGCTGCGGCTTGACGAGACGAGGCACGAAGCCGGGTCGCCGTTCCATGCCGCCCGAACGGAACCCTCGAGGTCGCCTCCCTGTGCTCCGATCCCTGGGATCAGGAACGGCAGATCGGTCACAGCCCGAACCTCTGCGACCTGCGCGGGCGCCGTTGCGCCGACGACGAGACCGACGTTGCCGTGGACGTTGAGCTTCTCAGCCAATGCCGCAACGTGAAGGTAAAGCGGCTTGCCCTCGGCCTGAAGATGCTGGAGGCTCGCCGCGCCTGGATTTGACGACCGGCAGACGACGTAGACGCCGCGATCCTCGTAGCGCGTGAACTCCTCGATCGAATCGGCTCCGAGCCAGGGGTTCACCGTCGCGGCATCCATGGCGAGACTCCCGAACGCAGCCAAGGCGTAGGTACGCATCGTGTTGCCCATATCGCCGCGCTTGGCGTCGAATAGGAAGGGGGTCGTCGGCGCCTCGTCGCGCAGCTCCAGCAATGCCTTCCAGCCGTCAGGTCCGTACTGCTCCCAGAAAGCACTGTTCGGCTTGAAGCAGCAGGCGTGCTCTTGAGTCTGGCGCACGATGCCACGGCAGTGGCGAAGGGCGCCGGCAGCGCCGCCCTCGATTCGTTCGGGGTCGGGATCCAGGCCTACGCAGAGGAGCGTGTGGCGCTCCCGGGAGAGCGCGCGGAGTCGTTCGAAGTAGCTCACGTGGACCAATCGTAAGGGGCCAGGGGAGGACAATTGATCTTGTGGACCGTGTGCTGCGGATCGCGCTGGCTCAGATCAACCCCGTCGTCGGCGACCTTTGGGGCAACTCCCGGCTCATCGTCGAGTGGATCGGTCGCGCCCGCGACCGGGGCGCCGACGTCGTGCTTTTTCCTGAGCTGGCGTTAACCGGGTATCCGCCCGAGGACCTCGTTCTCAAGCCCGCATTCGTCCGCGACAACCTGAAGCAGCTCGACGTGGTGGTCGAGGCGACCAAGGACATCGCGGCGGTCGTGGGCTTTGTGGACGAGGAAGGCGACCTCTTTAACGCTGCCGCTTTCATCCATGACGGCGAGCTCAAGGCCGTCTACCACAAGGTGTTCCTGCCCAACTACGGCGTGTTCGATGAGCAGCGCTACTTCACGCCAGGCCACCGCTGCCCGATCTTCGAGCTGGGCGGCGTGCGGATCGGCGTCTCGGTTTGCGAGGACTGCTGGTATCCGGCGGGCCCCATGGCCTGGGAGGCCCACCACGGCGCCGAGCTGCTGCTCAACATCAACGGCTCGCCCTATCACGAGGGCAAGCGCGTCCCGCGCGAGGAGATGATCGCCGGCCGGGCCGCGGACTACGGCTGCTTCATCGCCTGGGTCAACACAGTCGGCGGGCAGGACGAGCTCGTCTTCGACGGCAACAGCGCGATCTTTGGTCCGACTGGAGACGTGATCGCACGCGCGCCCTCGTTCCGCGAGGACCTCCTTGTCTGCGACGTCAACCTTGGCTCTGTCCCATTTCACAGGCCGCACGAGAGCATTCGCCGCGAAGCGGAGGGCGCTGAAAGGCTCGAGCTGCTCGTGACCGAGGTAGATCTGAAGGCCCCGAAACCCGCTGGCGGCCAGGCGAAGCCCAAGCTAAGCCGGGTGGATACTCGCCCCCTGGAGGGACCTGCGGAGGTATACGCCGCTGTCGTTCTCGGCACTCACGACTACGTGGCCAAGCAGGACTTTCAGAAGGTGGTGGTCGGACTGTCGGGTGGCGTCGACTCGGCCCTTACCGCGGCCATCGCTTCGGATGCGCTTGGCCCGGAGAACGTCATCGGAGTGCGGATGCCTTCGCGCTTCACATCGCCCGAGAGCCTCGAGGATGCGGGCCTGGTGGCCGAAGCCCTCGGAATCCAGCTGCTCGACTTCCCTATCGAGCCGGCGCACAAAGCGTTCGAAGAGATCCTCGCGGACGCGTTTCGGGGCACCAAGCCCGGGGTGGCGGAGGAAAACATCCAGCCGCGAATCAGGAGCACGATCCTGCATGGCCTGTCGAACAAGTTCGGCTATATCGTGCTCACCACGGGCAACAAGTCCGAGCTCGCGACCGGCTACGGCACCCTGTACGGCGACATGGCCGGGGGCTTTGCCGTCCTGAAGGACATCACCAAAACGATGGTCTACGAGCTGTGTCGCTACCGGAACTCGATTGGCGCCGCAGGGCGCGCGCAGGGCGCACTTCAACCGATTCCCGAGCGCGTCATCACCAAGCCGCCGACCGCCGAGCTCAAGCCGGATCAGAAGGACTCGGACAGCCTGCCGCCATACGACGAGCTCGATCCCATTCTGCGCGGCTATGTCGAGCAGGACCTTGGGCCTGAGGAGCTCGTGGCTGCGGGCAACCGGCCAGAGGTCGTTGCCCGCGTCATCCAGCTGGTCGACCGCAGCGAGTACAAGCGCCGGCAGTACCCGCCCGGCGTGAAGATCACCCCACGCGCTTTCGGCCGCGACCGGCGCATGCCGATCGTCAACCGCTACGTCCCCAACGGCGCCAAACCCACGCCTTAACGGAGGCTCCCGCCATAATTATTCTCGATACCTCGTATAGATAGGAGCTATATGGCTGACTCGTTTGATGTTGTGATCGTCGGCGGCGGACCAGGTGGTTACGTCGCCGCCCTACGTGCCGCGCAGCTCGGCGCCAAGACGGCGATTGTCGAGAAAGACAGGCTCGGCGGCACGTGCCTGGTGCGCGGCTGCATCCCGACCAAGGCATTGCTCCAGTCGTCCGAGCTGTACAGCCTCGCCAAAGGCGGCGCCGAGTTCGGCCTGGTCATCGATTCGATCGCTTTCGACTGGTCGGTGGCGCAAAAGAGGAAGACCGCCGTCGTCGACCAGCTGGTGAAGGGCGTCGAAGGCCTGTTGAAAGCGGGCGGCGTCACCACATTTCGCGGCGCTGGACGCCTCAGTGGCAAAGGCACTGTCACCGTCGGCAATGATGTAATCAAGGCCAAGGACATCGTGATCGCCACCGGCTCGGCCATCTCACGCATCCCGCTGAAAGGCGCCGAGCACACCATCGATTCCGACCAGATCCTCGAGCTGAAGGACGTGCCGAAGCGGCTTGCCGTCATTGGCGGAGGCGTGGTCGGAATGGAGTTCGCAGCGATGTTCGCCGCCCTCGGCAGCAAGGTCACCGTGCTCGAGATGCTTCCGCAGGTGCTGCCCATGGTCGACGCGGACCTCGTCAATGTCTACACGAAGCACCTCGCCGGCATCGGCGGCGCGATTCACACCAACAGCAAAGTCGCGGAGGTCGTAAAGGCAAAGGGCGGGCTGCAGGTGCGGTTCTCCGAGGGCGGTGAGGGTGGCGCGGTCGACGCGGACCAGGTCCTGCTCGCCGTCGGCCGGTCGCCTTACACCGAAGGGCTCGGGGCCGAGGAGGCCGGCGTGAAGCTCGAGCGCGGCCGCGTCGTCGTCGATGCGCAGCTCCGCACCACAGCGACAGGGGTTTGGGCCGTCGGCGATGTCATCGGCGGGATCATGCTCGCCCACATCGCCTCCTATGAAGGCATCTGCGCGGTCGAGAACATCGCGGGAGCCGGCAACAGGACGCCGGACTATCACGCCGCGCCGAACTGCATCTACACCGATCCGGAGATCGCCCATGTCGGTCTAGGCGAGAAAGAGGCCAAGGAGAAAGGGCTCAACATCAAGATCGGCAAGTTCCCGTTCGCCGCCTCAGGCCGCGCGCTGACCCTGGGGCAGTCGGAGGGATTCGCCAAGGTCATCGCGGACGCGGGCTCAGGCAAGCTGCTCGGAGCGCACATCATCGGGCCGCGCGCCACCGATCTCATCGCCGAGGCAACACTAGCGATCCAGAACGGCCTCACCATGGAGCAGCTCGACCTCACCATCCACGCTCACCCCACCCTCCCGGAATCGCTGATGGAAGCGGCGCTGGCCGCGCAAGGCAGGGCGATTCATATCCCCAACAAGCGCACCGCGTCCGCGGCCATACCCGCTGCCGCTGCAGCCACACCGGAACCCGCCACCACAGTCGCCGCCACTGCAAAGGCTGCACCAGTGCAGAATCGCGAGAAGCAGATGGTCGCTTCAGTGAAACCGCCGACCACGCCCCCACACCCCAAAGCGATCACGCCCAAGATGCTCGAGCTCATCAAGGACAATCGCGACTTCCTGCTCCGCCTGCACCGGCAGATGCAGTTCATCAGGCGCTTCGAGGAGCGCACGCAGGAGCAGTACACCAAGGCGAAGATCGGCGGTTATTGCCACCTCAACATCGGCGAGGAGGCGACAGTGGTCGGCGGCATCCTGCCCCTCCAGCTGTCCGACTACATCTTCACCAGCTATCGCGAGCACGGCCACGCCATCGCCCGTGGCATCGACCCCAAGGCAGTGATGGCAGAGCTGTTCGGCAAGGAGACCGGCACGTCCCACGGACGCGGCGGCTCGATGCACATGTTCGACTCCGACCTTCGCTTCATGGGCGGCTATGGCATCGTCGGCGGGCACCTTCCGCTCGCGACCGGAGGCGGGTGGGCGGTCCGCTATAAGAAGGAGAAGGACGTCGTCTTCTGCATGTTCGGCGATGGCGCCACGAACATCGGCGCCTTCCACGAATCCCTGAACTTCTCCAAGGTGTTCAAGCTGCCGGTGGTCTGGTTCTGCATAAATAACCGGTACGGCATGGGCACCCCCGTCGAAGCCTCGTCCGCTGTCGCTGACATCTACAAGAAGGCATGCGCCTACGACATGGAATCG
>DATCPW010000022.1:0-7229 GCA_036569865.1 Candidatus Dormiibacterota bacterium | reverse complement strand
TGCGCCATCGACGACCAGGGCAACGCCGTCTCGCTCACTCACACGCTCGGCTCGGCCAGCGGCGTGGTGACCCCCGGGCTTGGGTTTGGCTACAACGACTACATGAATTGCTTCGACCCGAGGCCGGGCACGCCAAACTCGGTGCGCCCGGGCAAGACGCGAGTCACGATGATGACTCCGACCATGGTGTTCGACAAGGGCCGGTTGAGCGTCTGCATCGGCGCGCCGGGCGGGACGAAGATCGTCACGGGAATCCTGCAGGTGCTGGTCAACCTCATCGACCATCACATGTCGCCAGTCGAGGCGGTGAGCGCGCCGCGCGTCGACTTCCAGGGCGACATCGTGCAGACCGAGGCGCGCATCCCGCTCGCCGTGACCACCGGCCTGGAGAAGCGGGGCTACAGGGTCAACCGGCGGACGCTGAACTACGACTCCTACTTCGCCCGGCCGCAGGTCATCGCCGCAGACGACCGCGGCCATTTCCGCGGCGCTTCCGATCCGCGCAAGGACGGCGGCACCGCACTGGAGACCGAGACGGTATGAGATTCAAGGATCGAGTCGCGCTGGTCACAGGCGCTGGACGCGGAATCGGGGCGGCCACGGCAAAGCTCTTCGCGAGCGAAGGCGCCAGGGTCGCGGTCTCAGACCTCGACGAGGGTCCGGCCAAGGAGGTCGCCGGACCAATCGGCGGGCTGGCCATCGCCTGCAACGTGAGCGAGCGAGCGCAGGTCGAAAGCATGGTCGAGCGCACCGTCAAGGAGTTCGGCCGCCTCGACGTTCTCGTCACCTGCGCCGGCATCATCCGCGACAACCTGCTTTTCAAGATGACCGACGAGGATTGGGACGCTGTCATCGATACCCATCTCAAGGGAACGTTTCTCTGCGCACAGGCAGCACAGAAGCACATGATCGCGAACAAGTACGGAAAGATGGTGTTTCTCTCCTCGACCTCTGCGCTGGGCAACCGGGGACAGGCCAACTACTCGGCCGCGAAGGCGGGCCTGCAAGGTATGGCGCGCACGCTGGCCATCGAGCTCGGCCCGTTCAACGTGAACGTCAACACAGTGGCGCCGGGATTCGTGGAGACGCGGATGACTAGGGCGACGGCCGAGCGGATGGGCGTCGACTACGAGACTTTCAAGATCGGCGCCGCCTCGCAGATCCCGCTGCGCCGCGTAGGCCAGCCTGAGGACATTGCGAACGTGATCGCTTTCTTGTGCAGCGACGAGTCGGGATTCGTGTCCGGGCAGAACATCTACGTGCGCGGCGGCCCCTAACTAACCGAGCAGGGCCTCCGCTTCACGCGCTATGCGAGCCACCAGCTCCCCCGCCGGCACTATGTCATGGATCAATCCCGCCGACTCGCCCGCGAGCACGAAGTCACCGGCCGCCAACGCCGCTTCCAGCGAGGGCCGGATCTGCTCCGCGGCCAGGGCCCAGTCCTGCTGGCGCTGGGTCCACCTGTCCAGCAGCGGATTCCGGATCGAGCGCAGCAAAGCCCCTGGCCACCGTAGACCCATGACGTCGTCGAAGAATTTGCTGGCGACGGTCTGACTGCCCCTGGAGCCTGGTCATCGTGAGTCGATGGCAGCTTATCCCCGCGCGCGTCTCTATATGTGTCACGTCGCCTGCAGGGGCCGCTTGCAAGCCCTCTGCAAGGGAAACCGACCTTTACCGTTGAATACCGAGTGAGCAAGCCGCTGGCGAGGCCCAAACGGGCCTGGCAGACCGTTATTTCGGGACGAACTGTTGTTCGCTATGGGGTCTTTTGGCGTCCCAGACCGCGTATTCAGGCTGAGTTCAGGGCCATACCGCTCCCCAGCCGTTTACAGGTTCCCGACCCTGGGGTTTTAGGGTTGACGGGCTTGGCGGGGGTCTGGTAGGGTGACCCGCGTCTTGGGGGATCCGTCCGACGTGGGCGGGTTTACATCTTTTTAGGGGTACGGATTGAAAATCCATCGTTATTTGACCCATGCCGTCGTGCTCGCAGTAGCGGTCGCGATCTCTGGGTACGCATCGCTGGATCGTCACTACCAGTCCTCGTTCACCGCCAGCCTCGGGGCAGTCAACGCTGAAGCGATTGTCAGCGGCGAGGGCGGCGCGGTGGGTGATGTCTCTCTGGGCCGCTTCAGTACGATCATCAAGCCGGCTGCGATCCCGCTGTCGGCCCCGATAAGTCACTCCGCATTCACCTACACCGTGGCTTCGGGCGAAACGCTCAAGACGATCGCCAGGAAGTTCAGCGTCAGCGTTGCGCAGATTCGCTGGTCGAATACCAACCTGATCTCGAGCGACGTGGTTGCCACCGGCGACCAGATCGTCATCCCGCCGGTCCCCGGCATCGTGGTCACCACCAAGGCGAGCGACACGCTCGAGACGCTCGCAGTGAAGTACCAGTCCGACGCTCAGACGATCCTCGACTTCAACCGCCTGCGCAGCCCACAGCTGACCGCGGGCACTGTCCTGGTCATCCCGGGTGGTGTCGGTGGCGCGTTCCCGCCGCCCCCAGCCCTGTGGCAGGGCCTGGTCCAGCGGGGGACTGGCGGTGGCTACCACTCCGTCGTCCTCGGCTGCTGCCTTGGCCCATACCCGGCCACAGGCTTCCCTCCCGGCTGGTGCACGTACTACGTGGCTACCAAGCGGAACGTGACGTGGCGTGGCGACGCGGGCTTCTGGTACCAGAACGCCTCAGCCGCCGGCTACCCGGTCGGGCCGAAGCCCAAGGTCGGCGCGATCATGGTCACCTGGGAGAGCTACCTCGGTCACGTCGCGTACGTCGAGGCGGTGAACGCTGACGGCTCGTGGACGGTCTCTGAGATGAACTTCGTGGCCTTCGGCGTGATCAGCCAGCGCACCATCAAGCCCGGGCAGCTGGGCGGCGCGCTCGTCGGGTTTATCTACTAGACCCCACCCGCGGCGTTCGCCGGCTGCGCTGGCCGCCTGGCCCACTCTTCTTCCATTGCCTGCGTATCCGGCCTGGCCGAGCGCAGCCCGGTGGCGGCGATGATCGCCGCGACGACGAGCAGGGTTGGCGAGGTGATTA
Source organism: Candidatus Dormiibacterota bacterium (assembly GCA_036569865.1). Taxonomy (GTDB): domain Bacteria; phylum Chloroflexota; class Dormibacteria; order Dormibacterales; family Dormibacteraceae; genus Palsa-872. The sequence goes on along the minus strand of DATCPW010000022.1, from coordinate 4,186 downwards.
GCAGCGCGGTCTGAAGGCTGCCGACCCGGTCCGCCAGGAAGCCCACGTCGAATGTCGAGTGCGAGTCACCGAAAACGTGAGCGACGAACAGCAGCATCGTCACGCTGCTCGCGCGCAGTGCTGGGGACACCACGTTCTGCGCCAGGGCTGTGAACGGTCCCGCGTTCAGGTACAGAGCGATCACGGTGATCAGAAAGGCCGGAACGAAGATCGGGATCGGTCCGATGTTCAGCGGGGCCAGCAAGGAGATGGCGATGAAAACGGCCCCGATCAGGAAGCCCACGATGCCGACCTGCAGATGGGCGGCAGGGTTCTTTCGAGCCAGGCGGTCCGCGATCCATCCACCCGCGAGCGTGCCGATCAGGCCGCCCAAAACCAGGACGATGCCGGCAAAAAGCCCGGCCTGGCTCACTGATAGGTCGAACCTCCGAACCAGGAGGGTGGGCAGCCAGAAAGCGTTCGATGCCAGGACGAAATACAGCACGGTCTGCGAAAGGATGGTGGCTCGAAGAGTGGGGATCCGCATGAGGCCCAGGAAGGTGCGCAGGTTCGCGTCGCGTGTCTCCTTTACGGCAGTCCCTCGTGCCTCGACGCTGCCGCGAAGCGGTTCCCGTAACCCGAAGGCCAGGAGCGCGAACAGTATCCCCGGGACGGCCGCGAAGAAGAACGCGTTGCGCCAGCCGAACTTATCGGCGATATAACCGCCGCCCGCAAAACCGACTGCGATGCCGATTGTGCTGCCCACGCCCCATATCGACATCACGCGGCCGCGCTGGTCCTTCGGAAAATAATCGGACAGCAAAGAGGTTCCCGCCGGGTAGTAGCTGGCCTCGCCGATTCCGAGAATCGCCCGGCTCAGGAAGAGCTGGAAGAAGCTGCGTGCAAAGCCCGTGAAAAGTGTGGCGAGGCTCCAGATGGTGACCCCGATGCCGATTACTGTCCGGCGTACGCCGCGGTCTGCCCAGTACCCGAAAGGAAGGGCGGCCACCGCGTAGACGAGCAGAAACGCCGATGCGAGGAGTCCGATGTCGGCGTTGCTGAGGTTGAACTCCTTCTGGATGAGGGGCGCAGCCACTGCCGCGACGTACCGATCCATGTAGTTGAGGAAGTTGATCCCCACCATGACGGCAAGGACGTATCGAGCGTAGCCTCGTGCCACGGGGGAATTATGCCGTCGGGCGGTCGGCTTGAGCGGGTACGATAGCCGTCGCGCCGCCAGCTGGGCGGCGGCACCTGTTGCTGGGTCGGCTGGGCATTGGCGAGCTCAAGTGGCTGTAAACCACCCGCGAAAGCTGTGGGGGTTCAAATCCCTCCCGGCCCACCAGCCGGCGTTCTACTCGCCGGCGGGTCCTGCGACTGTCGCGCCGGGCTAGCCGTCACCCTTCGTAATAGAGAACAGGCACAGCAGCTCGTACACGATGTTCGCCGCAGCGATCGCCGTGACCTCCGCGTGATCGTAGGCAGGCGCCACCTCAACAACATCAGCCCCCGCCAGCCGGATTCCGCCCAGCCCCCGAATGATCGCAATCGCCTCCCGGCTGCTCCAGCCCCCGGCCTCAGGCGTACCGGTCCCGGGCGCGAAAGCAGGATCGAGGACGTCGATGTCGAGTGACAGATAAACCTGCGCCTCGCCAACGACCTCCCGAATCTCGGACGCAATTGAGGCGGGCCCGCGGTCATCGATTGCCCGGCCATCGATCAAACGAAAGCCGAGCGCCGCATCCTCCGGCAGGTCCTGCGCAGAGAACTGCGGACCGCGCGTCCCAACATGGAGCGACCGCCGCAGGTCCAGCAGACCCTCTTCAGCCGCGCGCCGAAACGGAGTGCCGTGGGTGTAGCGTGCTCCCCCGAAATACGTGTTCCACGTATCGAGGTGAGCGTCGAAATGGACCAGGGCCAGCGGCCCGAAGCGCGCCGAGGCCGCGCGAAGCATCGGCAACGCGATCGTGTGGTCCCCGCCGATCGCCAAAACGTGGGCCGCCCGCTCGTATGTCGCTTTCGCCGCCGCCTCGATCTCGCCAATGGCTTGCTCGATCCCGAACGGAGTGCATGCGACATCGCCTGCGTCGGCCACCTGCTGCGCAAACGGCTCCGCCTCGGTCCAGGCATTGAACGGACGGAGCATCCTGGACCCGGACCGGATCGCAGCCGGCCCGAAACGCGCGCCCGGCCTGTACACGACGCCGCTGTCGAAGGGAACGCCGAGGATTGCCACCTCTGCCTTGCCGACCGCGTCCAGCGCCGGCAGGCGGGCGTACGTCGCAGGACCAGCGAACCGGGGCACCTTCATCGGGTCGACCGGCCCGATCACCTTGTCGCCGCCATCACCCATCGCCGGGAGTCTACCCAGTACGGTTATCCGACGAGGGGCACCTCCATGCGTCCTTTGTCAGGCGCCGGTAGCGAACGAAAGGATGCGCGGCCCTTCGATCGCCCGCCCGATCACCTCCAGCAGCTGCCGCGCAGCGTGGTCGGCCTGGCGATACAGCGCCCCTGACCGCATCGCGACCGCGGTGCGCCCGCTGAAGCTCAACCGGGTTTCAGAACCGGTCGGGTGGGCCACGAAACGGAGGTGGCCCGCGAGAAGGCATTCGCCGGCCACGAGGGCTGCCCGAGGGCGGGCACCTCATCGACGTCGAGGCGCATCGCCATGCCCTGGTGCTCCACGAGCCAACGAAAGACGTCGTCGAGGCCGGCCGCGGTCGACCTCTCCGCGGAAATACGCGCGACGTTCGAGATCCTGGCTTCCTGCATGCGGGCCACTCTAGCCAGCGTCAAACGGCCCGGGTAGGTGCAATCCACACAAGCCGGGGCCGTGCTCCACTGGAGCTACCTACCGACTATCGGGAGCGGCTCTTGTCCTCCTGAAGGATGTTGCCGCCATCGACGACGAGAGACTGCCCGGTGATGTACGAGGCGTCAGGCGAAGCAAGAAAGACCACCGCCGCCGCCACCTCTTCAGGCTTGCCGGCCCGACCGATCGGCGTATTGAGCGCGGCCGAATTCTCCACATTCGACGAGGACGCGGTTCCGATCCATCCGGGCGCGACAGCGTTGATGGTGATGCCGTCCGCGGCGGTTTCCAGCGCCACCGCCCGCATCATCCCGTCCAAGCCGGCCTTCGCCGCGCTGTAGGACGCCCAGCCAGGGTGGCTCACCAGCGGCCCGGTCACCGACGACACATTCACGATCCGGCCGTACTTCTTCGCCACCATCCCGGGCAGCACTGCTCGGGTCATGAGGAAGGCGGTGTTCAGCGTGATCTCGATCTGCCGCTGCCAGTCCGCGTAAGCCGTCTTCTGAACATGAGCCTCGTCCATGGCCCTGCCGGTCTGAGCCATCCCGGCATTGTTGACCAGCACATCGATGTGGCCCCACTGTCGCAGCACCGACTCCACGAGCTCGTGGACCACATCCTCGTCTGTTAGGTCCGCGACAAACGCCAACGCGGTCTTCCCTGTGGGGTCGAGCTTGCGAGCGCGATCGTGGATGCGATCGGTGGTCGATGTGATGGCGACGTGGAATCCTGCCTGGTGAAGCCGGCGCGCGATGGCAAACCCGATCCCAGCTTCGCTGCCCGCACCCGTCACGACCGCGAACTGACCTTTCATTTGCGTCGGTATTATCGGCGCAGCCGCATGACTAGACGGGCAGCTGGCCGACGCTGACCTTCCGATCGAGGAGCGCTGACATCACGCGCGCCGACTCGGCGGGGTCGCCGCTGGTCCAGAAACGTTCCCTGCCCTTGGCCTCGCGCGGTGCTGCCATGCCGTGCTCGGTGAGGACGCGCGCGAGCTGGCGCGCAACCGCTTCGCCAGTGTCAACGATCGTGACGCCTTCACCGGCGATCTCTGCGATGAGCGACCTCAGGAACACGTAGTGCGTCGAGCCGAGCACTATCGTGTCGGCGCCCTGGTCGAGCAGGGGTGTCACGTACCCCTCGACCAGCCCGCGCAGCTCCGCGCTGCCGAGGTCCGCCGCCTCGACGTGCTCCACGAGCCCAGGCACAGGCACGCTGATCACGCGGACGTTCCTGCCGAAGCGGTCGAGCAGCGATGCCATGCGGTCGGAGGCGCCCATCGTCGTCGTCACGATCGCGCCGACCACCCCTGACCTGGTCGCAGCCGCAGCCGGCTTGATCCCAGGTTCGATCGCGATGACCGGCATGGTCAGCGTGGCGCGCAGA
>DATCPW010000021.1:0-4833 GCA_036569865.1 Candidatus Dormiibacterota bacterium | reverse complement strand
TCAGCGATGGCAAAGACTCAAGAATGGCAAGAGCTCACCAAGATCACCCAGGCCCGGCCCGTAGTGGTGGAGCGGGTTCGCCTTGGCGAGAGTGGGGCTGCCATCGAAGGGGCTTGGGAGCTGCCCCAGCTCGCTCGCCTCAGCGCCGAGGACCAGGTGTTCGTCATCGCGTTCGTTCGGTCCCACGGCTCCATCAAGGAGATGGAGAGGGTGTTCGGGGTTAGCTACCCGACCATCAAGGCCCGTCTGAACCGCATCGGCGAGCTCCTGGACTTTGTTGATACCAACCCCGCGCCGTCGCGCATGGAGATCCTCGAGCGGCTGCGCCGCGGCGAGATCACGGCCGACGTCGCTGTTCGCCTATTGGAGGAATTGAAATGACGGAAGAGCGCAGGCAGATCCTCGAGATGCTGGCCGGGGGCAAGATCAACGCAGACGAGGCGGATCGCCTTCTCGGCGCGCTGGGTGGGGCCTCTTCGAGCGCCACTGCGACGGCAACCGCGGTTCAGACCAAGCCGCTGCCCAAGTTCATCCGCGTGATGGTTGACAGCAAGGACAGGAAGGACGGGAAGCCCGTCCATATAAATGTGCGGGTGCCGATCATGCTGCTCCGCGCCGGGGTCCGGCTCGCCAGCCTCATTCCGCCCCAGGCTCAGGAGAAGGTCAACGCGGAGCTGCGGAAGAACGGCATGGATTTTGATGTGAGCCAGATCAAGCCCGAGAACATCAACGAGCTCATCGACCAGCTCCAGGACCTTTCGATCGACATAGACCACGAAGAGGACGACGTCAAGATTCGGATCTTTTGCGAGTAGGCGCGGCATTCTCGTCAGTCGTGCAAGTGAACGCCCCTCACCCCAGCCCTCTCTCTGAGGGGGGACGTCCCCCCTTGGGGCGCCGGGCCTGGCGGAGCCAGTTCCCGGCGCACCCCCCTGCCTGAAGGGGAGAGGGAGCTAGTGCCCCCTATTGATGCCGTCCCTGGGACGCGTTAGGCTTCTGGCAGGGTGCTGGTGGGCTTTGCTTCTCTAGGAGGGAGCTTGTGAAAAGACGACGTTGGCTAACAGTTCTTGCTGCCGTTCCAATCGGCGTGCTCGCCGTTGGGATCGGCCCGGTTCTCGGCGTCGGCGCGACCGCTCCGGCCTACAACCTGAACACCCTCGCCGGCAAGGTCGCGTCGGTCAACGGAACCGCCGGCCTCAACATCCGTATGTCCAGCTTCATCGAGCAAGAGGCTGAAGTGAACGTCGCGCCGGGACCCGCATCGAGCATCATCTTTCCGACGAACGTGCTCACCAGCCCGCTGGATGGCACCACCATCGTGGCGCCGGATGTCACCGTCAACCAGGACACGGCTGCCGCGCCTCAGAACGAGACAGCGATCGCCGTCGACCCGAACAACCCGAACCGTGTGGTCGGGTCGGCCAATGACTACGTCACGCGCACGTGGTCATGCTACGTCGGCAGCACGCCCTGCAGCGCGCTGGGCGACGGCTACTCAGGGACCTACTTCTCGAACGACGGTGGCGCTACGTGGTGCTGCACCTCCTCGGATCCGTCCCACATTGGGACTCTGATCCCCGGTGTCGAGCACCTGGTCGGTGGCCCCTATGACGCTGGCGGCGACCCTGCGGTCGCGTTCGACAGCCAGGGCCACGTCTACTACTCCGGGCTGGGCTTCAACCGCGCGTCGGCGCCGAACACGGTCACTGTCAGCAAGGGAACTTTCAATGGGGCCGGCAACCTCAGCTGGGGAGCGCCCACCTTCATCAACGCGACCACCTCGCCATCAGTCTTCAACGACAAGGAGTGGATCGCCGTCGACTCTCACCCCTCAAGCCCCTTCCGCGACCGGGTGTACGTCACCTGGACGCGCTTCGTCTTTAGCGCCGGCACAGGCCGTTACGTACAGTCTCCGATCGCCTTCGCCTACTCGAGCAACGGCGGAGCGACGTTCAGCACCCCCGTGATGATCAGCGGCAACGCGCACTACGGCCAGGGCTCACACCCGGTCGTCGGGCCTGACGGCACCGTCTATGTCTTCTGGGACGGTTCGACCCGGCTGGCCGCGCTCGATTCCACATACATGGTCAAGTCGACGGACGGCGGGGTGAGCTGGAGCCAGCCGGTGGCTGTTTCCACCCTGGCCGACATCCAACCGATTGCGAACACTCTCTTCCGCGTCAACAGCTTCCCGATGGCCGACGCTGCGCCCAATGGCGACCTCTACGTCAACTGGTCGTCCGAGATCGGGAACTCGGCCACCTCCTACAGAGGAGACACCGCCTGCGCGTACTTCATCGTGGGCTCGGCCTCTGTGTACGCCAACTGCCACGCTGCGGCTCTCTACAGCAAGTCGACAGACGGAGGCGCGACCTGGAGTGCGCCGGCGCTGGTGGATCCGGTGCTGGACGCCTTAAATCGAACGCCGATCGGCTACCCGCAGACGCAGCCGGACGGAACCACACTCTATGCTCCGGCGGATCGCCGGGTGGACCAGATCTTCACCTCGGTGGCGATCTCCCCCTCGGGTCGCGTCTACATGTCCGCTTACGCGGCCGACGTGGTCTCCCCGTGGCAGACCTGCGCTCACACGAACACGCCAACCGCGGTGGGCCGGATCGACTGTCTCACGCTCGGTAAGTACATCAACAACGCCCGCCTCGACTACGACGTCGTCGATCTGACAACCGGCGTGGCGAACATCGTCACGACCCACCCGATCAACAGCCGCTACGGATTCGGCGGCGGCTTCTTCGGCGACTACACCGACATCGCCGTCGGTTCCGACGACACCTTCCACGCCCTCTGGACGGACAGCAACAACGTGCAGACGGTCGTCTGGTGGTACGGCTACGAGTTCACGCCCACCGCCACCCACCAGCAGGACGTCGCGACGGCGAGCGGCGCCTTCTAGATCAAGGGAACTTCGGAAAAGGCCGCGCCTCACGGCGCGGCCTTTCTCTATTTGATACGGTGCCGGTGGAAATGCTTGAGACCGCGTTCACACGCCTTGTCGGTTGCCAGGTGCCCATCCAGCTCGCGGGTATGGGCAGCATCCTCTCGCCTGAGCTCGCCGCAGCTGTCTCGAACGCCGGCGCCCTTGGTCAGCTCACCTTCGCCGGCATCGCGCTGGACGAGGCCAAGGTCCGCCTCGACCAACTCGCCTCGCTGACGACCAAGCCCTTCGGTGTGAATCAGCTGATCCCTTACCTCGACCGGGACATCCTCGAGCTCTCGGCCCACAAAGCCAAGGTCATCGACTTCTTCTGGGGCGATCCCGACCCCGAGCTGGTCAACATCGTCCACGAGGCCGGGGCGCTTGCCTCCTGGCAGGTGGGCTCGGTGGTCGAGGCCATGGCCGCCGAGAAGGCCGGCTGCGATTTCATCATCGCCCAGGGCGTTGAGGCCGGCGGCCACATCAGGGGCACGCTCGGCTTGATGCCGCTGCTGGCGCAGGTGCTCGACAAGGTTTCGATACCCGTGCTCGGGGCGGGTGGCATCGGCAGCGGGCGCGGCGTTGCCGCGGTGCTCGCTTCGGGAGCTGCCGGCGTGCGCATGGGCACACGCTTCATCGCCGCCGCCGAGTCCAACGCGCACCCCGACTACGTGAGGGCGATCATCTCCGCACAGGCCGAGGACAGCATCCGCACCAACCGTTTCGAGGTCGAGTGCCCGTTGTGTCCTTCCACCCATGGAGTGCTGAGGTCGGCGCTCGATGCCGCTGAGGCATTCGACGGTTCGTTTGTCGCCGAGCTAAATGGCGAGCCGATCGCGAAGTTCCGCGGCATCCCGCCTTTCAAAGGTTTCACCGGCAACATCGGAGCCATGGCTTGCTACGCCGGGCAGTCGGTGGGTGAGGTGCGTGGCGTGCAGCCCGCGGCCGAGATCGTGGCGGAGCTGGCCGAGCAGGCCGAGAGGCTCCTCAAAGGCGCCGCGACCGCAACCGTCTGAGCGCCTCGGCTCGGCGCCTAAGCCTTCGACTTCATGCAGTCGTAGATCAGGTTGTAGCCGAACGAGCCGCCCGACATCGTGAGGGTCGCTGTCCAGTTGCCCTTGAAGTTGTACTTCTTGCTGCCATCGACCGTCATCGTGTACGCGCACGTGCCGCTGGCGGCCACCTTGCCGGGGTCGGCGCTGACAGTCAGCTTCAGGTTCTTGGTCGGGTCGCTGGTGAGCGACAGCACGAACGTCGTGTAGAAGACCTGGCCATAGCCGGGCAGGTCGAAGTAGAAGATGGTGTTCGCAATGACGGGCGCGTGGTAGGTGCGGCCCAGGCAATCCTGGCGAGTATTCCTGGCTTTGTCGCAGTTGTTGAAGGCCGTCTTGACGGTGCTCTTCGCAGCTGCGGTGGCGGTGGCGCTGATAGTGCTGGCAAAAACCACTGCGGTACCGGCATCGATGGTGTCGGCGTCCGCTGAGGCTTTGTCATAGAGATCGGTGGCGTCCATCGTCACCTTGTGGAAGCCTTGGATGACCTGGATGTCTGCGAGCGCGCCCTGCGGCAGCGTCAAACCGTCGACCGCGATGCTGCCCGGTTGGTTCGGCAGCTTCAGGTTGATCGAGGCGAACGGGATGTCAATGCGCCACGAGTTGTAGAAGTTGTAGTGCACGCGCGTGAGGTCGCGGTGAACGATGTAAGCGCGGACGACGTGGTGGCCCGCCCAGGTCATCGTCGCGTTGACCGTGCTGGTGTTGGCGTCGGTGACCGTCGTTGAGGCGATCTTGACGTCCTGGATGTCGGTGTTCTGCGCGATCGCCAGCATGGCGTTGAGGCCGCCCGCTTCGAAGTACTGGCTGTAGGAGCCGTCGCCCCTCAGATAGTTGGCGTTGGCG
>DATCPW010000020.1:0-6800 GCA_036569865.1 Candidatus Dormiibacterota bacterium | reverse complement strand
CACATTCCGGCAACCAACGAAGTGGTGGGGGTAGTCGAATGAAGGCCTATGTCCTGATCAACGCATCGCCCGGACGCGCGCTCGAAGTCGCCAAGAAGATGGAGGGGGTCGGCGGCATAACTGCGGCTGACGCGATAACGGGCGAGTACGACGTGATCGCTGTGTGCGAAGCCCCGGACGTGAACTCGATCGGATCGCTGATTGTCGACAAAATCCAGAAAATCGACGGCGTGTTCAAGACCGTGACCTGCTTGGCGGTGAAGTAACCCCAGCAGTTCAGTCAATCAGGTGGCCTGTAGGCCGGATTCATTCCGGCCGTCACCCAATCGCCCCTCCTCCAAGCGCCTCCCAATCGCCGCTAGGGCGGTGGGGGTCCCGCGGGGGAGGCCTGACTCCCCCGCGCCTTCAGCAGGTGGCCAAAAGGCCGGATTCATTCCGGCCGTCACCTAATCGCCCCTCTTCCAGGCGCCTCCCATCATCGCTGGGAGCCGGTGGGGGTTCCGCGGGGGAGGCCTGCTTCCCCCGCGCCCTTGGAATGGCGCTGGGCCACCCCTGCGAGGTAGGTCGCCATTCTTGGCATCTCTTGCTCGAAGCTGCCCACCGACGGCGACCAGGTGAGCTCGCGGCGCGAGTGGGAGTCGTCGTAGTAGCGAGGCTTGGCCAGCACATCGATTGCGTAGATCCCCGGCCACACCACCGCGCCCCGCGCAGTCACCGCCTCGGTTGCAAGCGCCTTCATGTACGCCAGGTCGTAAGGCATCGCGGAGATCTCAGGTTCGATTCCAAGCGACCTCGCGGCCAGCTCGACGAACTCGCGCCAAGACGCGTCGAATCCGCCGACAAGGTAGCTGTGCCCAGGACGCGCCCGGTCGGCCGCGGCCAGGCAGGCGCGGCCGACGTCTCCGGCTGACACAAACGTCTGCAGGCTTCGCCCGCCGCCAGGCAGCCACAGCCGGCCTTTGGCGAGCGTGCCCAGCAGGCGGGGCAGAATCCAATCCTCTCCGGCGCCGAACACTCGGGCCGGGCGCAGCGTCACCACCTCGAGATCCTGTGCAGCCTTGAGGAGCCATTGCTCTTCGAACAGCTTGAGACGCTCGTACGCGTGGACTGGGTGCACCTTGGTCCTCTCGGTGATGCGGGCAGCGTGATCCGGTCCGAAGACGTCGGCAGTCGATACGTGCACGATTCGCCGCACGCGGGCTTGGCGCGCCGCTTCGAGGAGCCGCTTGTACACGGGCGGGATGGCCTGCCGGTAGCGAAGCTTGTGAGCCGGCGGCCAGGTTTCGGCGCACATGTGAACGACGTCGATGCCGCTGATCGCGTCGCTTAGCGTCTCGTCATCCGCGTCGGCGCTCAGGGCTATGACCGGCACTTCGGCCGCCAGCGCGTGCGTGACGTGGTCGCCCAGAAACTCGCCCGCGCCGATGACCAGATGCAAAGCTCCCGGATACTAGCGTTTGCGTTTCAATCCCTCTAGGCACGCTTTCGCCGGAGACCGCTGCTTAAGGCGCGCTGCACTCTCTCGACCACCTGCCCGACCCTCTGGCTCAACGACCACCAGGTGGGTGGGTCGGGATGGATGGCCGGGCCGATGGAAACGTCCACGCGGCTGAACGGGCGCAGGACATCGGTGCCTCGCACAGCCACCGGACATATGGACACGCCGGCCTGCAGCGCGAAATGCCCGATCCCGACCTTGAGTGGACGCAGGGCGCGGCCGCGCGAATAGCGGCCTTCAGGAAACATCAGGACGACGCCCCCTCGCGCAAGGATCTGATAAACAGTCCGAAGCCCGGCTTCGTCGAGCTGACCCTGGTGTGGCGAGATCGGGAACACACCGATCAGGGGCAACAGACGCCGCTTCCAAGCTCGGTTGAAGACTGTCTCGCGCTTGGCCATCGTGTAGATGACAGGGGTTGCAGGAAAGAACGGGATGATGAACGCCGAGTCGAACCAGGCCTGGTGGTTGGCGGCGATTATGTAGGGCGGCGCCGGGATGTTCTCGAGCCCGCTGACGGTGACTCGAAAGATCTTGGGCACGAGCCAGCGCACGAACGCGCGAACCATTCGGTACAGGCGCGGCGGGTGCTGAGGGTCCGGATGGACGAGAGGGTCGAGCGGGGCGTCGACCAGCGCCCGGTATTCCGGCCCCGTGTACGACTTCTGCTGTCGCTGCTCAGGAGGAGAGGAAATTTTCCAGAACGCGGTTGAACTCCTCAGGGCGCTCTGCCTGAGGAGTGTGGCCGGCGCCCTCCAGAACAGCCAGTCGCGAATGCGGGATCAACGTGTGCGCATTGGCGGCATGAGCCAAAGGGAAAAGGGGGTCGTTGCCACCCCAGATCAGCTGGACCGGCATCTTGATGTCCCCAAGCCTTTTCGACAGGTCGTGGTCGGCCTCCAGCAAAGCCTTGGGCGTCACCAACGAGCGGATCGTGGCCAGGTAGGCGTCCGGATAGCCTTCGGCCGCGTAGAGCTCGCGCAGGTTGGCGAAGTAGTCGTCGTCCATGGTCCTGTTCAGGTCGCCCTTGGCTCCGACGTATCGGGCCGCGATGCGGCGGATGACGCGCCTGGGCGCCAGTCGAACCGCGTCGCCGGCAAACTTCATGGCCGCCTCGCCCAGCCGGGGGAGGGTCAGCAATCCGTATGAGAGCTGCACGTTCGGACGTCCCAGCCCCAACGCATTCACCAGGACCAGCTTGCGAACCCTCTTGGGGTGCTCCAGCGCAAGCTCCAGCGCGACTCGGCCTCCCAGCGATGCGCCGACGATCGCGGCCGATCGCAGGCCCCGATCGTCCATGTAGCGCTCGATGAACCTGGTGAAAAACGCGATGCCATAGCGAGCGCGAGGCTTCTCGGTCCGGCCGAAGCCGGGCAGGTCGGGCGCGTAGACGCGATGGCGTATCGCGGTGGGCTCGAGGTTGAATCGCCACTCCATGTAGCCGGACGAGCCGAGGCCGTGAATGAAAAGCACAGGGGTCCCGCGGCCGCCGTGCATGTGATGCACGCGGAGCGAACCCAGCTGAATGACCTCGGCATGCAGCCTTTTGGGCGGGCGATTGAGCACTGAGGCGATCACTCTTTCGGAAGCATACGTGCGGGCTGCCGGAGTCCCGACACCTCCTGGCCGGACGCGAACCGCGCGACCTTGGCGCCGTTGATGACGGTGACTGCGCCCGGTCCGAGGGCCAGCCACCTGGCGCCGTCCCAGACTGCGGCGCTCCGTTCGTCGACGCCGACAAGAGTCAGGTCCGGAGCGGCAGCCTGTGCCGATTCGACCCACTTGTGCCCGAAAGTATCGAAATGTGGCAGCACCGCTGTTTTCGGCAACAGGCCGAGCGCATCGGCCGGTCGGCGATTGACGTGATTCGGCCACTTCGCGCGGACGAGCGTGTGGCTGCACAGGGCCATGGCCCCCGCCGACGAGCCCGCGAGCGCGGCGCCGTTGCGCCAGGCCCCGAACATCGCAGCCCACACCGGCGAGCCCCGCAGGACCTCTGCGACCCACCCTGGGTCGCCACCGACCAGGTAGAAGAGGCCGCCGGCACGGGCGCGCTCGGCCAGAGCGGCGGACTTCGCGTCAGCGCGCTTCAGCACCGGCAGCTCCTCGAGCTCAACACCGAGTTGGCGAAACCAGGCCTTGGCGTGTGCGACCGACTGATCAGGCTTCTGGCGTGCGGCTGCGGTCGGAACGACAAAGGCCGTGCCGGGACCCGCCGCGGCTGCGAGCATGCGGTCCTGCTCCTCGTTGCCGGGGTTGAACTCATCACCCCCGACAAGGGCGAGCATTCCTGACGCTTCAGTCACGCCCTAAGTGTCCCGCGCTGGGGATCCGTCGTGTATCCGTGGCATCGGCGGCCGGAGCCAAAGGAAAGGGTGGCGCCGCTAGGAGCGCATCGCCAGATGCGTGACGACGCGGCGTCGGGCCCCTTTCCGCAGGCTTCAGCGCCGAAGGCGCCCGGCCGCCTAGGCCGCGCAGACGCGGCGGAGCCTCCGGCGCGGGGCACTTAGCATATGGCGGTGTCTGAGAAGTCTTCTGTCCGGGTGCGCATCGCGCCAAGCCCCACCGGGTTCGCACACCTGGGCACCGCCAGCAGCGCCCTCTACAACCTCATTTTCGCCCGCGCCAACGGCGGAACTTTCGTGTTGCGGATCGACGACACGGACATCGAGCGAAACCGTCCCGAGTACGAGCAGGTCATCTACGAAGGGCTGCACTGGCTGGGCCTCGACTGGGATGAAGGCCCCGACAAAGGCGGGCCGGTGGGCCCATACAGGCAGTCCGAGCGGCTTGATATTTACAAAGAGCACGCGGCCAGGCTGATCGCCGGAGGCAAGGCGTACAGGTGCTACTGCACGGCCGAGGAGCTGGACGCCGAACGCAAGCAGGCGCAGGCGGAAAAGCGCCCATACAAGTACTCGCGCCGGTGCTTGATCAACCCACCGCAGGGACGCGACGAGTTCACTGTTCGCTTCAAGGTCCCAGGCGGCGAGGTCAAGTTCACCGACATGATCCGCGGCGAGATGAGCTTTGACTCCGGCCTCATCGGCGACTTCATCATCGTGAAGTCCGATACGTATCCGACCTACAACTACGCTAGCCCTGTAGACGACGCCACCATGAAGATCACGCACGTCATCCGCGGTGAAGAGCATCTTTCCAACACGCCCTATCAGCTGATGGTGATCGACGCCCTTGGTTATGCGCGACCAGAGGCATACGCACACATGCCGCTGATCCTTGCAAGCGACGGCAGCAAGATGTCCAAGCGCAAGCACCCCGAGCTCAACCTGCTGCTGTATCGCGAGCAGGGCTATCTGCCGGAGGCGTTGCTCAACTACCTGGCCCTGTTGGGCTGGAACCCAGGCACATCGCAGGAGATCTTCTCGTTCGACGAGCTCGTGCGAGTCTTTTCATTCGAGCGCGTGCAGCACGGCGGCGCCCGATTCGATTGGGACAAGCTCACCTGGATCAACGGCGAATACATCCGCGCCCTCAGCGACGATGAGCTCGCCCGGCGCCTCCAGCCTTTCCTTCCGCAGCTCGACGAAGCAACGATCAGGCGCGCCGCTCCCGCGTTGAAAACGCGAATCACCAAGCTCGCAGACGCGGCCGACCTGCTCGACTATCTCTGGACCGATCCGTCGCCGCCGGCGCTTGATCCCGACGCGGCCGGTCGCGTGCGTGCAGCCATGGAGGCTCTTAAGGACGTGTCCTGGGAGCCGGCCGCCATCCATGACACGCTGATGGGCGTGGTGGAGAAATCCGGCCTCGGACCCAACAAGACATTCATGCCCATCCGTCAGGCGCTGACTGGCAAGAAGATCTCGCCGCCGATCGACTACACGCTCGCCCTGCTGCCCAAAGAAGTGGCGCTCTCACGTCTCGCAAAAGTGATTGGAGTTTCGGTTTGATTCCGCTCTCGATAGTCATCGACCTCGATCCGAACCTTTTCAAGCTCGGGCCTTTCCTCATCACGTGGCATGGAGTTTTCGCAGTGCTGGGCATCCTCGCCGGAGCGCGCCTGGGGCTCTGGCTGCTCAGCAAGGACGATGTCGACGTGAGCCATGGCGCGGATGGGGTGGCTTGGATGGTGGTGGTCGGGCTGATCGGAGCCCGCCTCCTTTACGTGTGGGAGAACTACAAGCTGTTCGCCGGTCAGCTGGGCAGGATCTTCTTGCTCACCGAGGGAGGCATCAGTCAGTGGGGCGGCCTGTTCGGCGCGATGGTCGGCGCCTACATCTGGGCACGGCGCGCTGCGATCTCTTATTGGAAGGTCATCGATGCCGCCGGGGCCGCGACCATGATCGGGCTGGCGATCGGCCGAATCGGAGACGTGATCAACGGCGAGCATCACGGCACGCCGACCAACCTCCCCTGGGGTGTGGAGTACGTCAACCCCAGCACGCTCGGCCAACCCGGCGAGGTCGTCCACCCCGAAGTTGCGTACGAGATGATCCTCACGCTGGTTCTGCTCGGAGTCCTGCTGCCTTTTCACCAACGCTTGAAAGCACGGCTTCCCAACGGCGTCCTTGGCTTGACCTACCTCGGCCTGTATGGACTCGGTCGATTCTTCCTGAGCTATCTGCGCACCGACCCCGCGGTGTTCGCGGGCCTGCGCCAGGCTCAGCTTGCCTCGCTGCTGATGTTCGTCATCGCAGTGGTTGCGGTCCCCTTCCTGTTGAGCCGGAACCGCAAGGCTGTCCGCGGCGAACCCGTGGCCGAGGCAACGCCGTCACACGAGCTCGAAGCCGAGACCGCTCCCGAGCCTGTTCCAGAGATCTCAGTATCACCTGCGCCTGCTGCCGGCACTCCAATCTCTCGTCCGCCTCGGAAGCCACGCGCTCCAGGTGTTCCGCGCGGCCCGCGACCTATGGCGCCACCACAACCGGCCGAGCCGACTGACGATCTACCCGGCTGATTGCAGCAGCTGCTCGGCCAGCGCAGGCGACTCCGGGTCGTGCTTGAAGTAGACGTGAACCTGGTCGTGTGAGGCGATGGCCGCCTTGACATCGGCGAGCCAAGGCTTCAACGCCTCCGAGTCATACCCGCGGCGGAGACGGAAATACGCAATCGGCCCGAGCGTGACGATTGGCGCGCGCGGCCATTTCTCCTCATCGGTCACGACAAGAGCCGCGCCGTGGGTCCGGAGCACCGCATATGTCTCATCGTCGAACCACGACTCGTGGCGAAACTCAGCCGCGACGGGTCGGCGGAGTGCGGAGAGCAGGCCATCGAGCAAGCCCGCGTTGCGTTGGCGCGCCGGCGGGAACTGCAGGAGCACGGGTCCGAGCCGGTCGCC
>DATCPW010000019.1:0-1992 GCA_036569865.1 Candidatus Dormiibacterota bacterium | reverse complement strand
CGGCCCGAGCTTGGTCTCGCGTGCCTCGGACTCGTGCTCCTCGATGTGGATCGAGGTGTACATGTCCTCTTTGACGACGCGCTCCGAAAGGAGGATCGCGTCCTCGAAGTTGTAACCCTCCCAGGGCATGAACGCCACGAGAACGTTCCGGCCGAGGGCCATCTCTCCGTCCTCGATGGCCGGACCGTCAGCCAGGATGTCGCCCTTGGCCACGTGCTGGCCGGGCTTCACCTTCACCTTGTGGTTCAGGCAGGTGCCCTGGTTGGAACGCGCGAACTTCTGCAGCGGGTAGTGCCGGTCAGGCCCGCCGCCATCCGGCTTGACCACGATCTCGAAGACCGGGGTAGCGTGAACCGCCTTGATGTCCTTGGGGTGTGCGATGTCAGCGACGACGCCTGCGACATCGGCGACGATCATCTCGCCCGAGTCCTTGGCGGCGTAGTACTCGACACCAGTGCCGACCAGTGGCGCGTCGGTGACCAGAAGAGGCACCGCCTGGCGCTGCATGTTCGCGCCCATCAGGGCTCGACCAGCGTCGTCGTGC
The DNA here is from genome assembly GCA_036569865.1 of Candidatus Dormiibacterota bacterium. Taxonomy (GTDB): domain Bacteria; phylum Chloroflexota; class Dormibacteria; order Dormibacterales; family Dormibacteraceae; genus Palsa-872. Next base: position 1,448 of record DATCPW010000019.1, on the reverse strand, counting down.
TCGAGGAACGGGATCATGGCGGTGGCCACCGAGACGATCTGCTTCGGCGAGATGTCCATGTACTGGATGTTGCCGACGTCCTCGATCTTGAAGTCGCCGCGGGCGCGTGAGGGCACGCGAGCCTCCACGAAATGGTTCTCGGGAGTCAGGGCCGCGTTCGCCTGAGCGATGCCGAACATGTCCTCTTCGTCTGCCGAGAGGTACTCGACCTCGGTCGAGACCCAGGGCACGATTTCGACGCCGGCGACATGCGCCTTGATCAGCTGCTGGACCGCCTTGGGGTCGAGGAGCTGCTGCGCCGGCAGGATCTCCTTGCCCTTGGTGTCGAGCGCCGGGCGGCGGAGGGTGCGGCCGTCCAGCTTGGAAGCTGTGTCGTCATTGACCGACATGCGGTTGTAGACGCGCCGGAACGGCGTCTCGACAAACCCGAACTCGTTGACCTTGGCGTAGGTCGCCAGGTTTCCGATGAGGCCGATGTTCGGACCCTCGGGCGTCTCGATCGGGCAGATCCGGCCGTAGTGGCTGTGGTGGACGTCGCGGACGTCGAACCCTGCCCGCTCGCGGGAGAGGCCGCCTGGCCCAAGGGCCGACAGCCGGCGCTTGTGGGTCAGCTCGGACAGCGGGTTGTGCTGGTCCATGAACTGGGACAGCTGGCTCGAGCCGAAGAATTCCTTGATCGCGGCGACCACGGGACGCGCGTTGATCAGCGAAGCCGACGTGACCGTGTGCGGGTCACTGATCGTCATTCGCTCCTTGATGATTCGCTCCATGCGGATCAGTCCCATGCGGAACTGGTTCTGCAGCAGCTCGCCGACCGCGCGCACCCGGCGGTTGCCCAGGTGGTCGATGTCGTCAGGGATCTGCTTCTCGCGCGGGGCGTTGTTGAGCTCGATCAGCTTGCGAAGGAAGGCGATGAAGTCGCCCTTCTCCAGGATCCGCAGCTCACGCTGGCGGACGCGCGCGAGGATGTCGGCCTCGTCGCGGCCCAGGCGCTTGTCGACCTTGTAGCGGCCGACGCGGCCGAGGTCGAACCGGCGCGGGTTGAAGAACAGGCTCTGGAGCAGGTTGCGGGCGTTGTCGACCGACGGGGGATCGCCCGGGCGGACACGACGGTAGAGCTCGAGGAGCGCGTCCTCGGTCTTCATCGTGGTGTCCTTGTCGAGCGTCGACTCCATGTAGCGGTGCTCCGGGTTGTTGTCGACGTCCCCGAACATCTCCAGGAGGGCGCGCTTCTGCGCCTCGCGGTCGTTCTCGGTGCCCTTCAGCTGCGGCAGCTCCAGGGCCTTCAGCAGGACCGTCACGGGGACCTTGCGCTTGCGGTCGATCTTGACCGTCAGCAGGTCCTTCGCCGAGGTCTCGATCTCGAGCCAGGCGCCGCGGTTCGGGATGAGCTTGGCCCCGAAGAGCTTGCGGCCGGTGTTCGGGTCCTCGGCGGCGGTGAAGTAGAC
>DATCPW010000018.1:0-3021 GCA_036569865.1 Candidatus Dormiibacterota bacterium | reverse complement strand
TCCAGGCGGTACGGGTCGGTCTTCGAGAAGTTGTCCTGCCAGTAGTCGAGGCCGACCTTGATCGCGTCGAGATTGACCTGCACTGCCTTGGGCTTGGTGAGGAACTGCCGCTTGACGCCGTGCTCGATGGCCTCCCAGGGGATGCCGAGCAGGCCCGCGACGACACCGACGTAGATCATGTTGGCCAGCTGCTTGCGCAGCGTGTCGCTCTGGATCTTCGACTTGGCGAGCTTGGAGAAGGGCACCGGGTAGTAGGTGACGTCCGAGCGCGCGTCGGCGTTCGAGAAGGCTTCCTCGTGGATCACCGCCCCGCCGGCACGCACCGATTTCAGGTCCTCACGCCAGGTGGAGGGATTGAAGGCCACCAGCACGTCGACCTGGTCGGTCCGGGCCATGTGCCCGGTCGGCGTGATACGGAGCTGATACCAGGTCGGCAACCCCTCGATGTTGGAGGGAAACACGTTCTTGGGGGCGACGGGGATCCCCATCTTGAAAATCGCCCGCGTCAGGACCAGGTTGGCCGTCTGGCTACCGGATCCGTTGACGGTCGCGGCCTGGATGGTTAGGTCGTTGATTATTTGCTCGGTCAATTCGTTTCTTGGTGGCGGATTAAGAATGTTACGCGTCTGTTGCAACGAACAAGGCGGGGTCCCCGATCGCGGGTGACACAGCCCATTTCCGCTAGAGTCCTCAATCTGTGAAGGTCGCCATCCCCAAGGAGAGTGCTCAGGATGAGCGACGAGTAGCCCTCGTTCCTGACACTGCCACCAAGCTGGTCGCGGCCGGGCTCGAGGTCAGCGTGGAGCAAGGGGCAGGCTCGAGCGCGTTCGTCCCAGACGAGGCGTACGAGGCGGCCGGCGTCAAGGTGGTCAAGGGGGCAGCCGCGCTTTTGAAGGACGCTGACGCCGTCCTGAAGGTGCAGGCGCCCTCACTAGAAGAGGTGGAGCTCTTGCAGAAAGGCGTCGTGCTGATCAGCTTTCTCCAGCCCGCCACCCAGGGCGACATCGTCACGGCGCTCGCCAAGCGCGGCGTCACCGCATTCAGCCTGGAACTGGTGCCGCGCATCTCGCGCGCCCAGTCGATGGACGCTCTTTCATCGCAAGCGTCGGCCGCGGGTTACAAGGCAGTGCTGATGGCGGCCGGCCGCCTGGGCAAGTTCTTTCCAATGATGATGACCGCGGCCGGCACCGTCGCTCCCGCACGTGTGCTGGTTATGGGCGCCGGAGTCGCCGGCCTGCAGGCCATTGCCACGGCTCGGCGGTTGGGCGCCGTTGTCTCGGCCTACGACGTGCGGCCAGCCGTCAAGGACGAGGTGAAGTCGCTCGGCGCAACATTTATCGAGCTTCCACTCGAAGCGCAGGAAGGCCAGGGCGGATACGCAAAAGAGCAATCCGAGGAGTTTCTCCGCAAACAGCGGGAGCTCATCGGCGAGCACGTCGCGAAATCCGACGTCGTCATCACGACGGCAGCCATCCCGGGGAGGCGCGCGCCCCTCCTGGTGACGGCTGACATGGTTAAAGGGATGCGGCCAGGCTCGATCATCGTCGACCTGGCCGCAGAGACGGGCGGCAACGTCGAGCTGACGAAAGCCGGTGAGGATGTCGAGGTCGGCGGCGTCACCATCATCGGCACCCGAAACGTGCCTTCGACCATGCCGCTGCACGCCAGCCAGCTTTACGCCCGCAACGTCGCCAACCTGCTCCTGCACCTCGTCAAGGACGGCGCCATCAACCTGGACTTCGCGGACGAGATCACCAAGGGCGCGTGCGTCACGCACGGCGGCGAGATCGTCAACGAACGAGCCAAGCAAGTGGTCGGTCCGAACGCCTCATGAACAACGAGCTTCTCAACGAGCTGACGTTCTTCGTGCTGGCGATCTTCGTCGGCATCGAGGTCATCTCCAAGGTCCCGACGATCCTGCACACCCCGCTGATGTCCGGCACAAACGCGATCCACGGCATCATCCTGGTCGGCGCGATTGTGATCGCCGCCGGCGCGAGCACCCCGGTCAACATCGCGATTGGACTGGTCGCAGTAATCCTCGCGACGACCAACGTGGTCGGCGGATTCGTGGTGACCGATCGGATGCTCGAGATGTTCAAGGGCCGGCAGGCCCCGAAAACCGAACAGCCCAAATGACAATTGCAATCGCGCTCGCCTACCTGGTCGCGGCTGTGCTCTTCATCCTTGGGCTGAAGCAGCTGAGCTCGCCGAAGGGCGCTCGCAACGGCAACTTCACAGCGGCGGCGGGCATGGTGATCGCGCTGCTGGCGACGCTTCCGCTGCTCCATTTCACAACTGCGGGCGTAACGATCATCTTGATCGGGGTCGCCATCGGGGGAGTCGTCGGGGTGGTCGGAGCCAGACGCGTGAAGATGACCGCGATCCCGCAGATGGTCGCCCTCTTTAACGGAGTGGGCGGCGGCGCTGCGGCGCTGGTAGCTGTTGCCGAGCTCCTGCGCTTCGGTGTGCACCCGTCTTTCACTGTCGCCTTTCCAAGCGTCTTCAGCATCGTCATCGGATCCGTCTCGTTCGCCGGCAGCATGGTCGCCTTCGCGAAGCTCCAGGAGCTGATGACGGGAACGCCAATCACGTATCCCGGCCAGCAGCTGGTGAACGGCCTGCTGGCGGCCGCGATCGTCGGTTTCGTGATTGCAGTTCTGGCGGTCGCCTCCGTGCCGTTCTCATTCGTATCTCTCATGGTCCTGGCGCTGGTTCTCGGGGTCGCGTTCGTGCTTCCAATCGGCGGAGCCGACATGCCTGTCGTCATCTCTCTCCTCAACGCGTTCACCGGCCTTGCCGTCGCGGCGAGCGGCTTCACGCTCAACAACTTCGCCCTGATCGTCGCCGGGACTCTCGTCGGAGCCTCAGGAAGCCTGCTGACCAAGATGATGAGCGACGCGATGGGCCGCTCCCTGGTAAGCGTGCTGTTCGGGGCGTTCGGCAAGGTGCAAGCTGGAGCCGCCGCGGTGGCTGGGCAGGAGGGGCGCAGCGTGAGGTCGGCGTCGGCAGAGGACCTCG
>DATCPW010000017.1:0-21370 GCA_036569865.1 Candidatus Dormiibacterota bacterium | reverse complement strand
TGGCATCTATGTGGGTTCGGCGACCGGGACGATGAACGTCGGCGTCAGGACGCGGTCGATGGAGTGAGGCTATTGGTACATGAGATCGACTGAGGTCGTGTTGCCCGACCAGACGAGGTCGAAATGCCAGCACCCAGGCCTCGGCACATCAACAATCGTGGGATAGATCTCACCTGGGCTCGAATTGGCCGGCTGGATCACACGGACTGTGGGTGTGAGCGAGTTCAGCGGAAGTCCTTTTATCTCGAGAGGTGAACCATTTCGAGGCACGCCCACGACCCAAAGGATCTTGTTGCTTGTGCCTTGTCGTTGGGTCGCGCTCAGCGGGTAACCGAAGATAAAGCCCGCGGCATTAATCGGGGAGGCCACCACGTACGGAAGGCCGGTCGGATTGTTGTGGGCGCCGGCCTCGTCCAACCAAGCCGGGGTACCTCCGTTGAGCACCGCCGTCGACCCGCAGCCTCCTGGGAGGACATGGGCTGCTTGGGCTGATGGCTGACCACTCGCCGAAGGCGCAGGGGTGGCTGGAATTACCGAGGTTGGCGCCGATGTCGAGCAGCCGACCAGTAGAGCGGAGATCAGAGCAAGGGCAAAACTACGCATCTGACCAGCTATACACCTGAAATCGGTGCTAGGTTCCACGACCTAGAAGCGCTTGCCTCTGACATGGTCAATCGAGAACGTTGCGGTGTCGGCGATCAGCATCACAGCCATCACGCCCGCTTCGACAGGATCGCTGACCACGAGGTCCGCTGCGTCCGGAACCGAGCCCGCCATGTTCGTGCACAGGACGAGGATTCCCACTTCCCTTATCTCGCGGACCGCGGTGCTGATGTCTCCGCCCATAAGGGCTCCGGCGAGGACGAGCGCTCGTGCGCGATGCAGCCGGGCTACTGCGCGAACGGCAGCCGCGAGCTGATCCTCGCCCACGAGCGGAATCGTGTCGACGGAGATCCTCTCGCCACGGATGTTGTGGCGATCCGCTTCCGAGATGGCGCCTTGCGCCACCATGCCTACCTGAGCGCCACCACCGATCACGATCACGCGCTTTCCGTAGATGCGTTCGAAGGTGGGAACAGTGCTGACCTTGGTGACCCCCTCCACGGCTTCGAGGTCGGCGATCAGGCGTGCAGTGTCAGGTGCGCCCGAGACCTCGAGCTGCAGCTCGGCAGCGTTATCGCGGTGCGCACCACCGGCTACGTAAGTGACGTTCGCGCCGTGCCGAAAGATGGTTTCCGAAAGCCGGTAGAGCACGCCTGGTTCGTCGCGCGCCGCGACAAGAAGCCCGAGGACCTTTGACTCCGCCACGCGCAGAAGATTACTGGGCTTAAGGCAGGGGACGTGGATCCGCGGCGATGGCGTCTTCGTGGCTTACGGCTTCGATGACCGGCTCCTCGACCAGCCGCGGGTTGGCCAGGAAGTCGTATAGGAATGCCGCTCCAGCCGCACCAACTAAGCCGGGGACCAGATAGACGGGGAGGTACTGGGGCCAGAAAGTGGCGCCTCCGGCGATTGCCTGCACCAACTCAGGGCCGAATGCACGCGCTGGATTAAGCGAGGCGCCGGTCACGGGACCGAACACGAGAATGATCGCGACCACAGCGCCGCCGATCACTATGCCAGCCAGCATTCCCGGCGAGCGAGAGTCGACAATGCCGAGGATCGCGAAGATGAGTAGGCCAGTGCCCAGCGCTTCGGCGAGCATCGCCTGGAAGTAATAGCTCGTCGATGCATCGGTGGCAAAATGGGTCTGGCCCATGCCAAGCGTCACAGCGTTGGCGCCGAACACGCCCCAGACACCGAATGCGCCGATGACCGCTCCGAGGTATTGGGAGATCAAATAGAGTGGCACGTCCTTCCACGGCATACGTTTGGTCACTGCGAGAGCGAATGTCACAGCCGGGTTGATGTGACAGCCAGAAACCTTGCCGATCGCGTATACGAGCGCCATGATGATGAAACCGAACGCAAACGCGATACCCAGCTGATCGGGCTCTGTCACCACCGGCACGGTCTTGCCCGCTAGGGTCAGGGTCGCGATCACCGAGCCGGAGCCGACCAGAACCAATGCAGCCGTACCGAAACACTCGGCGAGCGCCCGCTGCGACCATGAATATTTCGGCGTCATGTTCGTTTGACCCCAACAATAACCGTCAGATTTTGTTCGCGGCACCCAGGCCAGTTCGGGCCGGGATGCTCTACGCTTGCCGGGATGTCAAAGTCGCGCGCCGCGATCATCGGAATTGCCTGGGGAGGTCCCCCGACTTAAGCGCACTCCGCTGATGTCGCAGGACCTCCCGGTCACAAAGGCCCGGAGGTTTTTTTATGCCCAGATCGAATGCATCCAGCCATAGCAATGGCGCCGCGAGGCGCATCGTGGTGTACGACACCACGTTGCGCGACGGCGCCCAGGGGCCTGCCGTGTCCTTTTCCGTGTCGGACAAGATGCGGATCGCGCGCGCTCTCGACGGGCTCGGCTTCGATTACGTGGAGGGTGGGTTCCCCGGGTCGAACCCCAAGGACGAGGAGCTTTTCGCGAGCCTGCTGGCACATCCTCTGAAGCATGCCAAGCTCGCGGCGTTCGGGGCCACCCGGCGCGCCGGCGGGACATGCGAGGACGATCCCAACATCAAGGCGCTGACCGACAGCGGAGCGGACACGTGGACGCTCGTGGGCAAGAGCGACCCATGGCAGGTGAGCGCCGTGCTCGGAACGACGCCGAATGAGAACCTCGCCATGATCCGAGAGTCGGTGGCCCACGGGATCGCGCTGGGCAAAGAGGTCATCTTCGACGCCGAGCATTTCTTCGACGGGTTCGCCAGGGATGCCGAGTACGCGATCGAGGCGTGTCTCGAGGCCGCTCGCGCGGGAGCCAGCTGGGTCGTACTGTGCGACACCAACGGCGGCAGCCTCCCGGCTGAGATTCGCGCCGGGGTCGAGGCAGTCCGCCAGGGGCTCGGTGAGCTCGACGGGCCCGTTGGCGTCGGCATCCATTGCCACAACGACTGCGAGCTCGCCGTCGCCAACACGCTCGAGGGCGTGGCCGCGGGCGCAGACATGGTGCAGGGCACCATCAACGGCTACGGCGAGCGATGCGGCAACGCCAACCTCGTGTCGGTCGTCGCGAACCTGGTTCTGAAGCTCGGGATCGAAGCCCTCGAGTCGGACTCGCTGGCGCGGTCGACAGAGCTCTCGCGAACAGTGGCGGAGATCGCGAACCTGGCGCTACCGCTGCAACAGCCGTACGTCGGGTACGGCGCCTTTGCGCATAAGGGCGGCCAGCACGTGGCCGCCGTGCTGAAGCACAAAGATGCCTACCAACACATCGATCCGAGCCTGGTCGGCAATGAGCCGCACGTCCTGGTCTCCGAGCTTTCAGGCAGGGGCAACATCCTCGCGAAAGCTCGCGAGTTCGGACTGGAATTGGACCGCGACGACCCTCACACGAGATGGCTCGTGCAGCACCTGAAGGAGCTCGAGCACCAGGGCTACTCGTATGAGGCCGCAGACGCTTCTTTCGAGATGCTCCTGCGTCGGCTGCAGCCCGGTTACGAAGCGCCCTGGAAGGTTGCCGACTTCACCACGATGGTGCGCAAGGACGGCGACGCCGTGCATGCGGAGGCGACTGTGAAGGTCGAGGTCGGCGGCACCGTCTATCACACGGCCGCGTCCGGCAACGGACCGGTGAATGCGCTCGACGCCGCGCTACGCAAAGCGCTGAGCCCGCGTTTTCCGAGCTTGAGAGGCGTCGGCCTCCACGACTACAAGGTGCGCATCCTCGATAGCGCCGCAGGCACCGCCGCGACGACGAGGGTGCTCATCGAGTCCGGGCGGGGATTGCGGCGCTGGACCACGGTGGGCTGCTCGAGCAACATCATCGAGGCGTCCCTGGCGGCGCTTGTCGACTCGTTCGAGTATGCGCAACTCGCCAAGCCCAACCGCAAGTCTTGACCCGGCGGGACACCGCCCGCCTGGAGATACCGCCGGAGCTCAGGCGTGACATCCGCATGCTGGGCGAGATCCTCGGGCAAGTCGTCGCCGAATATGGCGGCACCGCGCTGCTTCGAGACGTCGAGCTCCTGCGGCGTTCGGTGATCCGAGCCAGGGATGACGCGGCGTACGAACGCAAGGCAGAGAAGTTGGTCGCGTCGTGGTCGCTGTCGCGTGCAACGGCGGTTGCCCGGGCATTCGCGTGCTACTTCCATCTCGCCAACCTCGCCGAAGAGCACCATCGCGCGAGAGTCCTGCGTGAGCGGGACCAGGGGCCGAAGCCACTGCCTGAATCGCTGGCAGCAACCGTCGGGGCGCTCAAGTCGCGCCACGGGGCGCGACGGCTCAAGCAGATCCTCGCCGACTTCGAGGTACACCCCGTTTTCACTGCGCACCCCACCGAAGCTCGGCGGCGCGCCGTGGTGACCGCCATCCGCCGAGCGGGTGAGCAGCTTGATCGTCTCGACGATGCAACGCGTTCAGAGGGCGAGCGCGCTGAGGCGAGGCGCCGGCTCGTCGAGGAGGTCGACATTCTGTGGCGGACGGGGCAGCTGCGGGCCACACAGGTCCAACCCCTCGACGAGGTCCGCTCGGTCATGGCGGTTTTCGACGAGACGCTCTTCCTCGCGGTGCCAGAGATCTATCGAGCGCTGGACCGGGCCTTGAGCCCGGGCGATTCAGGTCGGCGGCCCCCGCTGGCGCCGGCTTTTCTGCGCTTCGGAAGCTGGGTGGGCGGTGACCGTGACGGCAACCCGAACATCACGGCCGCGGTGACCGCCGCGACGATGCCGATCCAGGCGGAGCACGTGCTGACCGCCCTGGAGAATGCGACCAACCGCGTGGGCCGCGCTCTGACCGCCGACGCTGCGACGACGCCTCCAAGCCCGGGCTTGCGCCGGCGACTTGCCGCTTTCCGCGCCGCCGACCCGAAGCGCTTCGCCGAGCTCGAGAAACGTTCGCCATCCGAGCCGCACCGGCAATTTCTCATTCACGTCGCGGACCGCATCCGCGCCACCCGCACCGGCGACGCGAAGCGAAAATTCGAGCGCGCTGCCAGTCTGCTGGAGGACCTGCGAGCCGTGCAGGCATCCCTGGCGGCCGCGGGCGCCGTGCGCCTGGCGTATGGCGAGCTACAGCACCTCATCTGGCAGGTCGAGACATTTGGGTTTCATCTCGCTGAGCTCGAGGTGCGCCAGCACAGCCTCATCCATGCCCATGCATTGACAGAAGTGCGATCAGGCGGCAAGCGGTCGGCCGCCACCAAAGAGGTGCTTGACACCCTGGGCGCCATGGCTGCTCTGCAGGCGGGTTTTGGGCCGGAGGCGTGCCGGCGATACGTCGTGAGCTTCACACGCGACGTTGACGACATCGCCGCGGTTTACGAGCTGGCCCGCCATGCGACTGGAGGCATCGCTCCGATCCTCGAGGTGATCCCGCTGTTCGAGACAGTCGCCGACCTGCGCCGCTCGCCGGCTGTGATGGAGGCGATGTTGAAGGTCGGCCCTGTGCGGCGCCGCCTCGCTCGATCCGGCCGGCGCCTCGAGGTCATGCTCGGCTACTCCGACTCGACGAAGGAGGTCGGTCCGCTCACCGCCACCCTCGCTCTGTATCACGCCCAGGAGGAGCTGACCAGATGGGCGGCACGCAACGGCCTGCGGCTCACCCTCTTCCACGGGCGGGGCGGCGCGCTCGGGCGCGGCGGCGGACCGGCGAACCGGGCGGTGAGAGCGCAGGCGCCCGGCTCGGTCGGCGGCCACTTCAAGGTCACGGAACAGGGCGAGGTGATCTTCGCGCGCTATGGCAATCGAGCGATCGCCCGCCGGCACCTCGAGCAGGTCGCTTCCGCGGTGCTCGAGGCCTCGGCGCCAGTGACCCGAAGGCGCGCCAGGCCTCCGGCCGAGCGTTTCAGGCGCCTGGCGCTGCAGGTGGACGAGGCGGCGCGCACCGCCTACCGGGCCCTCGTCGAGGCCGAGGGTTTCGCCGGCTGGTTTGGGCAGGTGAGCCCAATTGAGGAATTGAGCCGTCTTCGCATCGCATCGCGGCCGGCCAGGCGGCACGGTGGCGACAGCCTCGACGACCTTCGCGCGATCCCGTGGGTTTTCGCGTGGTCCCAGATGCGGCTCAACCTGCCGGGCTGGTATGGGTTGGGCAGCGGCCTGGCGGCCGCGCCGCTCGCCGAGCTCAAGAAGGCCTATGCCTCATGGCCCCTCTTCAACGTGCTCCTTGACAACGCGGAGATGAGCCTGGCGAAGACGGATCGGAAGATCGCCACGCGTTACCTCGAGCTGGGCTCGAGCCCAGCCCTCTCCTCCCTGCTGCTGCGGGAGTACGAGCTGACCAAGGACAGAGTCCTCGCAGTCACAGGACACAAACGCCTGCTCGAAGACCGGCGGGTGCTTTCGTGGGCGATCGAGCTGCGCAACCCATACGTGGACGCGCTGTCCCACCTCCAGCTCAGAGCCTTGCGAGCGCTCCGAGCCAGTGGATCGCGCGCGCGAGAGAGGGCGCTGGCGGAGAGGTTGTTTCTGCTGACCGTCAACGGCGTGGCGGCCGGTCTTCAGAACACCGGCTAGGTGCCGGCGCCACTCGCGGCCGACGGTCACCTCTCGCCAAGATGCAGAATTGGTCGCTGACACGCCGCCTGGCGCACCGGGTCCGGGCTTTTGGGTACTCCGGCACCCTCGCCAGTCCCTATCGGAAATACCCTGCGAGCGCGAGGAGGCTAACGGTGCGACATCGATGAACGAGCCGCCGCCGGTAGAGGCGCATAGGGCCCACGGAGATTCGGTCGTCGTGCTCGACCAGGTGGTCAAGCGCTTCGGTTCCGTGGTGGCGGTCGACAAGCTCACCCTGGAGATCCGCCGCGGTGAGTTCTTCAGCATGCTTGGCCCGTCTGGCTGCGGCAAAACCACCACCCTCCGGATGATCGGAGGCTTCGAGACGCCCTCCGAGGGAGTGGTTCGGCTCGATGGGCAGGACGTCACCGACCTTCCCGCGTACAAGAGAAACGTCAACACAGTCTTCCAGTCCTACGGGTTGTTCCCGCACCTGAGCGTCTACGACAACGTCGCTTTCGGGCTCCGTCGAAAGCATGTGTCCGCCAAGGAGGTCGAAAGGCGCGTCGCGGAGGCCCTGGACCTGGTGAGCCTTGCGGGTTACGGAAAGCGCCGGCGCTCGCAGCTTTCCGGGGGCCAGCAGCAGCGCGTCGCGCTGGCACGGGCGCTGGTCAACAGGCCCCAGGTGCTGCTCCTCGACGAGCCGCTGGGGGCGCTTGACCTCAAGCTCCGCAAACAGATGCAGCTGGAGCTCAAACGCATCCAAAAGGAGGTCGGCATCACCTTCGTGTTCGTAACCCACGACCAGGAAGAGGCGATGACAATCTCGGATCGCATCGCTGTCATGAACAACGGGCGGATCGAGCAGCTCGGACGGCCTGAGGACGTCTATGAGCGACCGGCAACAGCGTTCGTCGCGGAATTCCTTGGCGCCTCCAATCTTCTCGAAGGAAGCTACAGGGGGATCGATGGCGGTTGGGGCCAAGTCGACCTGGCCACCGGCGTCAGGATCCGGATACCTGTCGACCAGGACCGCCGAGAAGGCGAGTCCGTGCGCGTGGGGGTCCGACCGGAGAAGATCCATGTCTTCCCTGTGGGCACAGAGCCTGACGCGACCCAGAATGTCGTTCCCGCTACCCTACGGAGCGCGGTGTTCGCAGGGGTGAGCTTCCAGTACTTCTTCCAGACCAGCGAGGGACGGGAGATGACAGCTTTCGACCGCAACTCAACTGGGGGCGCCGTCGCACGGCCTGGCGATGCGGTTCGCCTGGCCTGGGCGCCTCAGCACACGTTCGTCATCCCGGTCGACGAGCCGGCGACCTCCGTCGATCTAGTAACCACACGTTTAGAGGAGAGGAATGAGCACTGAGAAAGAGCCGTTTTACATGGATCCGTCATTTCTGCGCGGGTTGACCCAGAAGCGGATCACGAGGCGTTCGGCCATGCAGGGTGTGGGATTTGTGAGCCTGGGCGCATTCCTCGCCGCTTGCGGTATCGGCAGCAAGCCCCCGGTGGCCTCGCACGCCAACTGGGTCTGGGACAAAGCGACCAAGGCCGGCGTCCTCGACTTCGCGAACTGGCCCCTGTACATCGACACAGCGGAAGCCAACGGCAAGACCACGTACCCGACCCTCGACCAGTTCGCCGCGGAAACCGGCATCAAGGTCACGTACAGCGAGCCGATCCTGGACAACAACAGCTTCTTCGCCAAAGTAGCGCCCCAGCTGGCACAGGGCCAAGCGATCGGCCACGACATCATCGTCGTCACCAACGGCATCTACCTGACCGACTACATGCTCAAGAGTTGGTTCACCGAGCTCGACCCGACCAAGCTCCCCAACTTCACCCAGTTCGCCTCCCCCCGGGTGCAGGCCCGCGCTTTCGACCCCGGCAACAAGTTCACCATTCCCTGGCAGTCCGGGTTCACCGGAATCGGTTACAACCCGAGGCTGACGGGTCGTGAGATCACCAGCTTCAACGATCTGTTCGACCCAAAGTTCAAGGGCAAGGTTGGAATGTTCAGCGAGAGCCAGGACCTTGGGAACCTGACCCTGGTCGGGATGGGGATCAAGCCGGAAAACTCGACTCCGAAGGACTGGCAGGCGGCGGCCGACAAGCTCAAGAAGCAGCGCGACGACGGCATCGTCCGCAAGTACTACGACCAGACCTACATCGACGCGCTAAAGAAGGGTGAGACAGCGCTCAGCATGGCCTGGTCCGGCGACATCTTCCAGGCCAACCTGTCGGCGGGCAACCATGATCTCAAGTTCGTCATTCCGAGCGAGGGTGGCGTGATCTGGACCGACAACATGGCCATACCCGTGGGGGCCGCTCACCCGCTGGACGCCATCACCTATATGAACTGGGTCTACCAGCCCAGGGTCGCGGCCACGATGGCCGAGTCCATCGAGTACATCACGCCGGTGCCGAGCGCGCAGACGTTCATCGCGCAGGATGCGGCGGCAGCCGCTGCTCCTGCCGACAAAGCGTCTCTGCTCGAACTATCCACCGATCCGGCGATCTTTCCACCCCAGGACGTCCTGGCGAGGACTTCCTATTACCGGGTCCTCGACCCGATCGAGTCCAGCGTCTGGCTCGACATCTTCAACGCGGTCATCATCAGCTGATCGAGACGAGCTAGATACGGAGTAGATAGCGCAGGAGGTGGCGGTCGAACCACGGGCTCCGAGGCAGCCGGCGCTCCGTTCCCGATGGGGACGGGCGCTGGCGCCTTATCTCCTCATCCTGCCCGGCGGCGGCTGGATGCTGCTCTTCTTTCTTCTGCCCATTGCCACACTCGCAATCACATCGCTGGAATCAGGCGACTTCATCAACGGGTTCGAGTTCACCTGGAATCTCGGCAACTACTCGAATGGATTCAGCCTTTACTCCACGCAGTTCCTGCACGCGATCGAGTTCGGCGGTACGGCGACCGTCGTGGCGCTTCTCGTTTCGTATCCGGCCGCATATTGGATCGCGTTCCATGCCGGCCCGCGTAAGTCTGCCTACCTATTGGCGGTGCTGCTGCCCTTCTTCGTGTCCTTTGTCATCAGGACCCTTTCGTGGGGAATGTTGCTGACTGACAACGGGCCCCTGTTCGGCCCCCTCAAATCCGCCCATCTCCTTCCCCTGGACTTTCGCGTCCTCGCCACTCCGGTAGCAGTGGTAGGCGGCCTCGCATACACCTTCTTTCCATTCATGCTGCTCCCGGTTTACGCCTCACTCGAGAAGATCGACCGTGGCCTGGTCGAGGCAGCCCAGGACCTCTTCTCGAGCAAGTTCCAAGTGTTTCGACGAGTGATCTTTCCACTGTCCGTCCCCGGCGTCTTCGCAGGCGTGCTCCTGACAGGTATCCCTGCCGTGGCCGACTACGTCAACCAGGACCTGCTCGGGGGCGTCGGCACAACGATGGTCGGGCGCGTGATCGAAACGCAGTTCCAGATCAACATCAACTATCCGCTGGCTGCATCGCTGGCATTCGTCTTCATGCTTGGCCTGCTGGCGACGCTGATCATCTACCAGCGCATCTTCGGCACCGAACAGATCATGGGAGGCTAGAAGTGTCCAGCTCCGGAGCCTCAGTGGCCTCGACAGCAATTGCCGGCCAGACGCAACCCAGCGCCAGGAGCGTGAGCTGGCGACGCCGGCTCGGGGCCCTGGTGCTCCCGGGCTACACACACCTCGTGCTGCTGTGGCTGTTCGCTCCCATCATCGTGATGATCGTGTTCGGGTTCAACGACACCCACGGCAGGCTGAACATCGTTTGGGTCGGGTTCACACTCAGATGGTTCGAGGACCCGTTCGGCGTGACCGCTCTGACCAACGCTGTGACCACCTCGTTGGTGACGGCCACGGTGGGCGCACTTATCTCCACCGTCCTGGGCACGATGATCGCCCTGGCCTCACATCGATACAGCTTTCGGGGTAAGACGCTTCTGGACGCGATCATGGTCATGAACATCGCCGCCTCCGAGGTGGTGATGGGAGCGGCGCTGCTCACGCTTTTCCTGGCCGGCAACGTCCCTCTCGGACCTATCACGATCGTTTTGGCCCAGGTCATGTTCTCGATTCCGTTCGTTGCCATCACCGTGAGAGCCCGGCTTGTCGGCTTCGACAATTCGCTCGAGGAAGCGGCCCAGGACCTCGGCGCCTCGCCCCTGACGACGTTCATGCTGGTCACTTTGCCGATCATCTTTCCTGGCGTGATGGCGGCGGCTCTCCTCGCATTTGCGCTGTGCCTCGATGACTATGTGATCACGAGCTTCGTCTCCGGCAACACACTCACGTTTCCGCTCTGGGTCTATGGCGCGACTCGCCTCGGGGTGCCGCCACAGGTCAACGTGATCGGCACGTTCATATTTCTGGCGGGCGCCGTGCTCGCAATCAGCTTCGGGCTGATTCGAAGCTGGCGAAACCGCCAGCTGGCGCGCGAGTCGGCCCTTTGAGCCCTCGCATCGGTGGCATGTACGGCCCCGATGTGACTTTCCTGGGAGTGGCCCGATGCGACCTCGACGACCCATCGAGCTTTGAGGGAGCTGACGTCGTGGTCATCGGCGCCCCTTACGACGCCGGCACCTCGTACCGCGCCGGCGCTCGCTTCGGCCCCAAGATGATCCGCACCACCGACTACAACCCGCATGACTCTGCCCGTCCTCACCTGGCATTGAGAGTCGACCCGCTGCGCGACCTGCGCGTGCTCGACGCGGGAGACATCGAGATGCCCGGCGTCGAGGCCCGCCTGCCGCTCGACAATCTGGAGAACGCGGTGCGAATTGCGGCAGAAGCCGGGGCGATTCCCGTGATCCTCGGCGGGGATCACACGGTCACATGGCCCGACGTCACCGGAGTCGCGCGCGCAAAGGGATGGGGTCGGGTCTCGGTGATCCACTTCGACGCTCATGCAGACACCGGCGACACTCAGTTCGGCAGCCTGGTCGGGCATGGGTTGCCAATGCGGCGCCTGATCGAGTCCGGCGCGTGCCGAGGCGACCGCTTCATCCAGATCGGCCTGCGCGGTTACTGGCCGGAGCCGGAGACGCTCCAGTGGATGGCCGAGCGGCAGATGCACTCGTTCGAGATGCACGAGGTTGGACGGCGCGGTCTTGACGCCGTGCTCGAGGAGGCCTTTGCGATCGCCGTCGACGACTGCGATGGTGTGTTCGTGTCGTTCGACATCGATGTCGTGGATCCGGGAATGGCGCCCGGCACCGGCACGCCTGAGCCCGGCGGCTTCACTGCGCGTCAGGCGCTGGACGCGGTGCGGCGGATCGCGATCGAGCTGCCGGTGGTTGGGATCGACGTCGTCGAGGTCTCGCCTCCATATGACTCATCCGAGATCACAGCTTTCCTCGCCAACCGCGTGGTCCTGGAGATGCTCGCGGGGATTGCCTTTCGGCGAAAGGGAGGGACGTGGGCATCGATCCCGAAGTCGCTCCTGGAGGGCAGGGCTTGAACGACCTGCTTCCGCTCCTGCAGAAGGAGCGCGACCTCGAGAAGGCATTCGTTGCGGAGGTCGCCGGAAAGCCAGAGCCCTCCTCCGGCTGGACTCCGACGATGACGATGTTTCATCTCGCCCAATGGCGGGACCGCTTGTGGAACGGCCTGACCGAGGCGGCGGCGGAGCGGCCGGTCAATGCCCCTCCCGGCAAGATCGACGAGCTCAACGATGCGGAGATGGCCGGCGCCGCTGGTGTATCGCTCGCCGATGCTGCCGCTCGGTCCGAGGCTGCGCTCACGTCGATCATGGCGATGTGGGAGACGTTGGGAGACCGGCCTTTCAATTGGTACATCTCCGAAACCACAGGGGAAGCGATCCTTCGCAACAGCTATCTCCACGCGCGCAACCACCTCGCTGACCAATTTCTGGAGCTGGGCGAGGTCACGCGAAGCCAGCAGCTCATCGAGGAGACCGCGAATGATCTGCGTTCGGTCGAGGCGCCCGGCCGCGTTCTGGGCGCCGCCCTCATCAACCTGGCAGCCGTCCGGGCCGGGCAGCTGCGGAGCGATGAGGCCCTCGACTTGCTCGAAGAGGGTCTCGCCATGCGCCCAGACCTGAAAGTAGCCGCGGCCGAAGGCGACGACTTTGCGTCAGTGCGGGACGAGCCGCGCTTTCGCGCGTTGACTGAAAGCTAGGAAAAGGGCCGAATCAGGTCCGCAAGCTCTTCGAGGCGCGCCAGCGCCTGGGCGCGACCGTCGGGTGGCACATACCAGATGCACCGCTCGACGCCCGCTTCGGCCGCCTTTTCGATAGCCGACGCCTCAGCCCTCGGATAGAGCGTGACCGGGATATGCCCGCGACCCGCCGCCCGCGCCATCTCCTGCAGCTCGGGGATGCGAGGGAGATCCGCGCCTCGGTTCGGCATCCAGCCGTCCGCGTAAGCCACCACGCGCTGCAGCACTTTGGGTCCGCTACCACCGAGAAGGATGGGCGGGTGCGGTTTCTGGACAGGTTTCGGCCAGCACCACATCGGCCCGAAATTCACGAGCTCCCCGTGATACTCGGCCTCGTCCTGGGTCCAGATCGCCTTCGTCGCCTCGACCCGCTCGCGCATCAGCTTGAAGCGGGTGCTGAACTCGGTGCCGTGGTCCGCCATCTCCTCACGGTTCCAGCCGGCGCCGATGCCGAACCCCTGGCCACTCATCGGCGGTGCCGGGGCGCGCTACGCGGTTCGGTGATCCGTCCAGCCGCTCTTGTCGGCCGCCCTACGAGGAAATGACCTCGTACCTACGGTGCTGCTCGGACTTCTGCCGATCGAGCCGGTTTCCCGCCGGTCGAGCGCGCGCATCAAAGCGACCACCACCTGTGGATCGAGGTGCGTGCCGGCTTCGTGCTGAACCACGCGCCGCGCCTCTCGGCCTCCGCAAGCCTGGCGGTACGGCCGGTCGGTCGTGAGCACGTCATATGTGTCTGCGACCGCGACGATCCGGGCCTCGATCGGTATCGCGTCCGACACCAGGCCGTGCGGGTAGCCGCTGCCATCCATCCGCTCATGGTGATAGAGGACGCCGAGCAGCTCTCGTTTGAAATGCCCGCCACGCTTGAGAATCGCGACGCCGATTTCGGGGTGCGTCTTCATGATTGCGGACTCGGATGCATTGAGTGGTCCGTGCTTCTCGAGGATCGCGTCCGGAACGCCGAGCTTGCCGACGTCGTGAAGCAGGCCGGTGCGGGCCAGGACCCTTAGCTCGGTGGCGGACATGCCCAGCTGCCTCCCGATCTGGACGCAGAGCTGAGCGACCCGGCGGTTGTGGCCCTGGGTCTCGCGGTCTTTCACCTCGACCGCTGCCACCAGCGCCGCGATGACTTCGAAGTCCAGCTCTTCGATGTCGACCGAGATCTCGAGCTCGAATGCGGTCTCGATCACTGACCTCAGGGACTTCGCGCGCGAGCGTTCGACAATCAGCGCGTTCAAAGCCAGGCCGACCGCGGCCAGCATCAGCAGGTGGTAGTACCACCAGCCGGCGGTCCAGGGCCGGAACAGCACCATGGCTGCGGCGGCATCCGCGAGCAGAACAAAAGAGGCAAGCAGGAATGCCTGGCTGACGAGGCGCGCGCGCCGATAGCCGCGCGCCTGGCGAAGCGCGGCGAAGAAGAAAAAGCCAATGCTCAGGATCGCGAGCGCCGTGCTGTACGGCGGCTGCGAGAGTGGCAGCGCGGCGATGAGCCAGGTGCGATAGATCGCGATACCGGCGTAGGCCACGAGGCCCATGACGACGAGAAGCACCAGCCACCCGGCGGGCCAGAACCGGAGGCGACTTTCGAGACGCGCCAGGCCAGGCGCGTAGCTGGCGGCAAAAAATAGCGCTGGAATGGCCAGGCTCAGATAGGCCGAGGTGGCGACCGCGCTGCCCGAGTATTCCTTGAAAAGGTTGGGGACGAGGATTCCCGGGGTGGTCAGCCCGTGCACGGCAAAGATGGCGCACAGCGACATGAAGCCAAGGCAGAGGAAGAGCACTCGGTAAAGACCGATCTGGACGGTCGCGAGCGCCAGGGCACCGGCGATGAGCGCCGCAACGATCGATACCGCCGAGACGATGAAGAAGTGCTGGTTGGGTACGACCAGCAGGCCGCCTCCGCCCGCTGCGGCCAAGGGCACGAACGTGGCGGGGACCAGCAAGCCCAGACCAATGAGGACGTCGGGCCAGGCTCCGAGCCGCCTTGATCCCGGTCGGACCGACCTCGCCGCCGGCGAGCGCGCAACCACGGTGGCCTCCCCCCTTTAGAACAGGCTTACCGACGTTGGTAACGGGGGCAAAAGTCGCGATCTTGCTTGGGCCCGTGCGGGCGCCAAGAGCGCGTCTTGAACTCCCTTCCAGCTAGCACAACGAGCCAACCGGGGGCTCTGGTCGCTTTACTCGCCCGGGCCGAGCTCCAGGCAGCGTATGCCCGTGAGGTCGATCCAGTACCGGCCGCGGTTGTGGACTATCCGCATCAGGACCTGTTCGCACGCCGGACATCTCACCACTGCACCGGGGGCGTTCAGATATACATCGACCCGCCCCACCGCATGGACCTTCCCGCAGCCTGCGCAGGTGCTCTGGGCGTTGGTCATCTCCATCGTGAAGATCTCGCGCAGCAGGCCCGCGATCGCATTGCCGTCCAGCTTCAAATCGGATTGCTGCACATCAACCTCCTGTGGCTCCGAACCTCTCGGTCTTGATCCAGCTCGCGTCGTAGCCCGACTCCAGAAGCAGTCCCGCGGCAGTTTCGACGAATGCCGTGGGGCCGCAGATGAACACCGCGGGTGAGTCTTTCCGGGGCCAGGCGACCTCGGCCATCATCTCGCCATCAATCCTGCGCGAGTAACCCTCCCAGCCCGGCGGCTGAGAGCGGGTAAGGGTGTGAGAGACCTGCAGCCGCACGCCGCCGGCCGAGAGGTTTGCGAGCTCGTCCCTGTAGATCACGTCGTCGAGCGAGCGAGACGAGTACAGGAGGCGGACGCTTGCGGTTGAGCCCGCGGCGGCATGGTGGCGGATCATCGCCATCAGCGGCACGATCCCCGAGCCGCCCGCCACGAGAAGCAACGGTCTGTCGTCGCCGGCCTTCCAGACGAAGTAGCCGCCAATGGGCCCGCGCAGCTCGACCTTGTCGCCGGCCCTGACCTCACCGACGAGGTACGGCGACACCTCGCCGTCCTCGAGCCGCTCGACGGTGAGGATGACCCGAGAATCCTCGGGCGGCGACGCGATCGAATAGCTCCGCTGCGCCTGGTAGCCGTCCTCGGCGGTGAGCCTTACATCGACATGCTGGCCGGCCAGGTGGCCGGGCCACCCGGGGACTTGCAGCACGAGGCTGGATACGGTCGGCGTGTCCTGGATCACCTCGGCGACCTCGCCGAGCTGCCAGGTCAGTCGCCCCAGTACCGTTGCTCGCGCCAAGGATCACCTCGGAGGTGGTAGCCGTTGGATTCCCAGAACCCTGGCTCGTCCTCGTTCTGCAGCGAGATGCCTCGCACCCACTTGGCGCTCTTCCACAGATAGAGGTGTGGGACGAGAAGCCTGGCGGGGCCGCCGTGCTCGGGATCGAGCGGCTGTCCGTCGTACTCGAAGGCGATCCACGCCTTCCCGTCCGTCAGGTCTTCGACAGGCAGATTGGTCGTATAACCGCCGTCGCTGTACGCGACTGCAAACTCAGCGGCTGACTCGACCTGTTCAAGGAGGGTATCGAGGGATACCCCGGTCCACGACGTGTCCAGCTTGGTCCACTTGGTAACGCAGTGGATGTCGACCTTGAAAGTCTCGCTGGGGAGCTTTCGGAACTCATCCCACGTCCATCGTTTGGGCTCATCCACCTCGCCGACGATCGACAAGCTCCACTCCGCCAGCGGCAGCCTCGGTGTCGGCCCCGCTGACAGGACGGGAAAGTCGTGGACGACGTGCTGGCCGGGAGGCACACGGGAGCTGTCAGCGACATCGCGGCGCTTGCCCTTGAAGCCCCGGGATATGAAAGCCATGGCTACATCGCGCGAATCATAAGAAATTGATACGGGTCAGCCGCCAGGCCCTGCCCGGCGGGTAGAGCGGGCTGGCCGTCACGAGCTCGACGTCCAGGACGTAATCGCCCAGGACCACATGCTCGCTGCCTTCGCGGGTGCCCGGTGCGATCGGTCTGTCGACCACGATGGCCGGCGCGTCGAGCCGTTGGCGAACGATCATTCCGGGCCACTCCACAAGGTCGACGTCCACAGTCGAAAGCAAGTCTGACTGGCCACCCCATGGTGTGGCGTAGGTTGCGACCGCCTGGTTCTTGGCGATGATTCGGCGGACATGCAGGTTCGCCAGCATTGACCCGATGAGAAGCTTCGCTGCTGTGAAAGCGCGGGCAAGCGTGGGCAGGCCCATGACGCAGCCGAACAGCCTCACGCCCTGGCCGTCGATTGACACGTCGGCGGCAAACAGAAAGTTGGCGCCCTCCGCCAGGCCGGACCCGGTCTTGATGCCGATGATCCCGCTCTGGCCGAGCACGCTGTCGACGTTGTACACCCGTCCGGCGACGGGAAGATCGGCCTGCGCCATCCCCACGATCTGGGCGAATACCTCCTCCTTCATTGCCTCCATGCCGAGCGCCATCAGGTCGCTGGACGTGCTCACTGTCTGCGGCGACGCGCCGCTGGTGTCGGTGAATGTCGTCTGGGTCATGTGGAGCTCCACCGCGCGTTTGTTCATCGCGGCGACGAACTTGTCGATTGAGCCGGCATCCCAGCGGGCCAGGGTCTCCGCAAAGTTGTTCGCGGAGGGAATGAGCAAACCCTCGAGAAGCTGGAACTCGGTGAGCTGCTCTCCCGACTGCACCTGGACCACTGATTCCTTGTTCGCCTGCTCGGTCAGATAGGACTGGACGTCCGTGTCGGTGATCGTGATGGTCGGTCCCGTCTCATCTTTCTTGAGTGGCTTGTCGGTGAGTATCACCAGGGCGGTCATGACCTTGGTGACGCTTGCCGCCGACACCGGACGTTCATTTCCTGACGTCGCGATGAGGCCGAGACGGGCCGCGCCCACGACGGCCGTGCCCTCCTTAGGCCATGGGATCTTGGGAATTGCGCCGGGCACGGTGTCCTGGGCGTGAAGCGCGCTGGTCGCGGCCACTGCAGGTATCGGCCGCAGGTAGTTCACGACGCCCGCTGCGACAACGGCCGCGGCAAGCAACAGCGAGAGCTTCCACTTCATGTGGCCAACATGATGAGGATTCTTTTGAAATCACCGTTGCCCCCGTAAACAGCCGAGCGCTCGGGTGCGGCTCCCCCGGGGCGGAACAAATGCTGTGCCCGCCCATGTTTTCATCGGTGAATGAAGAAGCTCGACGGCATCCACCACATCTCCTCGATCACCGCTGACGCCCCTGGCAACGTGGCCTTCTACGCGGGCGTGATGGGCCTTCGCCTGGTCAAGAAGACGGTCAACCAGGACGATCCCACCGTGTACCACCTGTTCTACGCGGACGAGAACGCCAGCGCAGGCGCCGACATGACGTTCTTCGAGTACCCCGGTGTGGCACGAGGACGTGCCGGGGCCGGGATGATCCACCGCATCACCTTTCGCGTCGTTTCTGAGAAGGCCCTCGACTTCTGGCAGCAGCGGCTGGCGAGCCATGGAATCGAGACTGATCGCACCGACGGCGGCCTGCGGTTTAAGGACCCCGAAGGCCTCGGCCTTGAGCTGCTCATCGACGGCGTCACGGACGCCCCGCTGATCGCTGACGACCCGGAGATCCCGGCCGAGGTCGCTTTGCAGGGGTTCGCCGGCGTGCGCGCCTATTCGAGCGCGCCGGAGCGCAGCCAGTCCCTGCTTGAGGAAACATTGGGATTCCGGAGCTCGGGGCCTGGAGAGTTCGAGTCTCGAGGCGAGAAGCGCGGCTCGTTTTATGGATATGACGCGGCGCCGGGCGCGCGAGGCGTGAGCGGCGCGGGAACCGTTCACCATGTCGCCTGGTCCTCGACCATCGAAGACCATGCCGCGTGGCGCGAAAAAGTCTTGGCGGCAGGCGCCAGGCCGACACCGGTCATCGACAGGTACTACTTCAAATCGGTCTACTTTCGAGAGCCGAGCGGCGTGCTGTTCGAGATCGCGACCCTCGGTCCTGGCTTCACCACCGATGAGCCTCTCGAGCACCTCGGTGAGCGCATCTCCCTGCCACCGCCGTTTGAGCACCTGCGCGCCCAGGTCGAACGGACCCTGACGCCGCTTCCCAACCCTCGCACGACCTCGGGGGCGTCGACGAAGGCGTAGCGCCACACCGCCTTAGGGGATGGCGGCCATCCGTCCAATGGTCTCTCGCAGTGCAGGCGTGGCCAGGCCGCGAACTGCCAGTGTCGTTCGCCGGCGCACAACGTCGTCGACGGTGGCGGCCCACTCACGGTCGACCGCGTGGTACGCCTGAGCCCAGACGTCAGGGCCATCGGGGTGGATGCGCTCGATTGCGTTCGAATGCAGTCGCCGCTCCCCCACCACCGCAGCCGCCTGGGAGCCGTAGATCTGGACGAGGTGCGACGCCACGCCCGGATCGAGATCCGTGGCAAAGAGGCCTGGGCGGTCGGAGGCTTCCGGCAGCGCAGCATCCACCAGCCCCAGCCTCGCAAGGCGAGGGTCGTCGATCCGATTGAGAACGTCGAGCGCGATTCGCCTATGGGTGGTGAGCTTGCCGCCCGCGATCGACACCATGCCGTGCGGTCCACTCCGGACCATGTGCTCTCGGTGGGCGTGGGCGGTGGAGCCGACCCCGACCGGAAGCACTCGCAGCCCGGCGAACGAGAAGCGAACACCGCTCGCTCGAATCAAGTCGCGAGGGAGCGCCACTGACGCTTCGGCCAGCACCTGAGCGACATCCGCCTCGCTCACCGAACAGTTGCCCGGTTCGCCCTCGTACGCAGTGTCGGTGGTGCCGAGCATGAGCATGCCCTGCCAGGGGATCGCCATCGCGACGCGGCCGTCCTCGACCGGCACAGCCAGGCCCGCCCGCCAACCCGGTGGGGCATCCAGAAGCAAGTGGACGCCCTTGCTCAGCCGCGCCATGGGCTCGGCGACTGGGTCCTCGAGACGGCGGATGCCGTCCACCCACGCGCCGGCTGCGTTGACCACGTGCGTGAAACCGACTTCGATCGAGCCTTCCCCTGGCCTTCCCCGGATGGCTGCATGGACATGACGGCTGCGCCCAAAATCCAGGCCGGTAACGCTGGCGTGGTTCAGGGCGGCCACACCCTGGTCGACACCCGCAGCCACAGTCGCGAGCACCAGCCTTGCATCGTTGGTCTGGCCCTCGTCGAAAAGCCCGCAGATGGTGAGGCCGCTGGTGTTCAGCGATGGGATGAGGCGTTGCGCGCCGCGGGCGCCGGTGAAGCCCACGCCGGTGCCACGAAAACCGCACACGGCTCCGTATGCGAGGACGCCCGCGCCGGCCAATCCCGGGCCCGTCGGCCCGCCACGATAGGCCGCCAAAACCATCGGCATGCGCCGAACCAGGCGCGGCGCGACCCGCGCCATCAGAGACGCCCGCTCCCGTTGCGACTCCCACACGAGCCCAAGATCGCCCATCGGCAGGTAGCGGAAACCACCGTGGATGAGCTTCGTCGAGCCGCTCGAGGTGGCGCCTCCAAAATCACGTGCGTCGACGAGCGCCACGGAGAGCCCCGCTCGAGCCGCCTCGTAGGCGATCCGGCTCCCGATGATCCCGGCGCCGATCACCAGCAGGTCAAAGGGGCCCGTGCCAAGGCGGTCCCACGCGGCAGCGCGCTGCGCCGTCATGCGCGCCCCAGCCGGCCGGCTGCAGCAGGCCGGGGCCGGACCGATTCCGCGAGCTCGAGCGCTTCAGCGAGGCGGGCCAACGAATTGCGCGACAGCTCGGGATAGGCGGGCAGGAAGACAAGGTTCTGCATCATGCGTCGGGCATGTTCTGGCTCGGCCTCGGGCCGGCCGGCAGGCGCGGCCACTGGAGCAACGCTGCTGGCGCCACGCGCCGCATCGAATCCGGCACGCCGGCACGCCGAGATCAGCGCTTCGGGGTCCGAGCAGATGACGGGGAAGAGCCAATGCGTGTGCGCTTCCATCTCGCTGCCGGGAGCGCGCACGCCGGCCGGGAGGTGGGCGGCAAGCCACGCGCCCGATTCCGCGCGCCTACGAATACGCACACCGTCGAACGAGAGAAGCCGGAATGACATCGTGGCCAGCAGCGGCGCCGATGGCTGGACTTCGAGCTGTGGCAGGAGCCGGCCCGGACGGAAGGCGCGCACCGAGCTGTTGACGAGCCTGTCGAAATCACGCCCGGTCGTGCGGTGAAACCACGCCAACGCGCCGTACGCGAGCGGGCGCGTAGCCAGGCTGAAGGCCATGAACTTGAGAACGGTTGCGGCGTACTTGCGGCCAGACTGGACAGGCCAGCTCCGCTGCACGTCCCGCATGCGCTGAAGGACCGATCGGTCGCGCACCTTGATGAGTGCGCCGCCCAACGCCGTGCCCGTCTTGAGTGCCCCGAAGCTGTACATCGATGCGTGGGTGCTGGGGTCGCCGGTGTCGCCTGCGCCCGTGAACGCCTGGGCGCAGTCCTCCCACAGAAGGAGGCGATGGCGCTCGGCAAACGCGACGGTGGCACGCATGTCGAAGCGCCCGCCGAAGAGGTGAGCGACAAGCATCGCCCGCGTTTTCCGAGTCACCAACCGCTCTGCCAGGTCGAGGCTCGGCGCGAGGGTGACGATATCGAGGTCCACAGGCACAGCGACGAGCCCGTGCGCTTCGATGACGCGGACCATGTCCGGATGCGTGATCGCGGACACGAGGACCTCGTCACCGGCGGCAAGGTCGAGCGCATCGAGGAGCAGGTGGAATCCTGAGCGGAC
>DATCPW010000016.1:0-2094 GCA_036569865.1 Candidatus Dormiibacterota bacterium | reverse complement strand
GTCGGCCCAGCCCGCGTAATAGAAGAAGTGGGCAGCGCTCAGCGGGATGTCGACGTCCCGTGACTCCTTGATCGGCTTGCCACCGTCCATCGTCTCGACCACGGCCAGCTCGCGCGCTCGTTCCTGGATGAGGCGTGAGATCCGGAACAGGTAGCGCGCGCGGCGCGATGGGGCCATCCGAGACCATGACGTGAAAGCGGTGCCGGCGGCAGTAACCGCCCTGCCCACGTCGACGGCGTCCGCCTCGGCCACCTCCGAGAGCTTCTGCTCGGTGGCGGGATTGATGGTCGGGAACCGCTTCTTGCTGTGCGGCTCGAGCATCTTGCCGCCAATGAACAAGCCGTAGCGAGGCTGGATCCGGACGTGGTCGATCGCTTCTGGCGCAGGGGCGTATTCGAAGGTCTGCTTGGCGAGGTCGGCGGCCTGTCGCTTGGTGATGGCCATCAGTCGATGGTGAAGTAATCGGCCGATTGGTACACGCCGGTGCGCTCCTTGTCGATCTGCATGAGCACATCGTTGAGCAGCGTCGAGGCGCCTAGTCGGAATCGGTCGGGGGTCATCCAGTCGGCTCCGAGGGTTTCGTACAGGACGACGAGGTAAGCGATTGCCTGCTTGGAAGTGCGAATGCCGCCCGCAGCCTTGAAGCCCACGGGGCGTCCCGTCTCGCGCATGAAATCGCGAATCGCCTCCATCATCACCAGGCTGACCGGCAGCGTGGCCGCGGGTTGGATCTTGCCGGTGGAGGTCTTGATGAAGTCGGCGCCGGCCGCCATCGCCAGGATGCTGGCCCGGCGCACACCGTCGTAAGTGCCGAGCTCTCCTGTCTCGAGGATCACCTTGAGATGCGCTGGACCGCACGCCTCTTTGACGGCGACGATTTCGTCGTACACCTTCTGATAGTCGCCGGAGAGAAAGGCGCCTCGGTCGATGACCATGTCGATCTCGTCCGCGCCCGCTGCCACAGCGTCCTTCGTCTCGGCCACCTTGATCGGCGTGAAGCTCTGCCCGGATGGAAAGGCGGTTGCCACCGATGCGACCTTGACGCCGCTCCCCCGCAGCCGCTCGCGAGCCTCGGCGACTCGCGCCGGATAGACGCAGACGGCCGCCACTGAGGGAATCGAGGAGTCTCCCGGCTTGGGGCGGATGGCCTTCGCTGAGAGGGCCGCGACCTTACCCGGGGTGTCCGAGCCCTCCAGGGTCGTGAGGTCCATGCAGCGGATGGAGAGGTCGAGCGCCCACAGCTTCGACGACTTCTTGATCGATCGCTTCGCCAGGGAAGCGGCGCGCTCGTCGGCGCCCACCTCGTCGACGCTGCGCACGCCGCGCATGAGCGAGCCCAAGTGGGTTAGAGACAGCGCGGTGGCCACTCTGGGGATTATGCGCTGGGTCGAACGGCGCCCTGCCTGAGCGTCGAGATGCGGCTAGACCCGGCAGCCGCCTACGGACGGGTGTGTCACAGGAGATCCTTGCGCATGCCTTCCCACGGGAACCGGTGGGGCTGCGCTGGTCGGATTGCCGTCGCAGCCCTGGTTCAGGTGATAGGAACCAGTTGAGGGCGGAGTTTCGGCGGCGGGTGCGGGTGGGATGACCCTGCTTACTGGGCCGGGGCCTGCCAATATGTCAGCCGTCTCCGTTCTCAATTTCTGAGCGGAGTGGAGGTTGAACAGAAGCGCTGGAGATGCCGGCAAGTTCACGCCCGGTGCGGCGGCGATCATCTGAGATGTCGAGGGCGCCGATGACCCGGTGGATCCAGTTGAGTCCGGGATGACGGCCGTTAGTCCGATAGCCGCCGCGGTCACGGCTCCTACCACCACCGTTGAGGCGACCTTTTGAGTCCAATCGGCGTTGGCAAAGCGTTCGAACTTGTGGGCTCGAGCCGTCAAGTAGCCCCCGCCCAGCAGGACAATGGCCGAGAGCCACGTCTTGGTGCGGCTGATGTATGCGTCGAGTCGTTTGAGCGCTACCCATTGACGTCGCCTCACCGTGCTAACCGAAACCCCCAGGATGGCCGCGATCTCGCGGTTGGTTCGGCCCTCCAGGTACGCGAGCGTGATGACGCGGCGTTCCTCAGCGCTCAGCTCGGACATGCCACCG
>DATCPW010000015.1:0-3060 GCA_036569865.1 Candidatus Dormiibacterota bacterium | reverse complement strand
ACCGACAGCTACGGCGACATCTCGGTCGACCTCGCGAAATCGCGCGCGGTGTACCGGAAATGGCTGGCGATGACGCGGCCTGCGGCGCAGGTCTCCCCCAACGGTACGCGCCGGCCCTACTGGATGATGAGGCCGTTGAAGCCCGCCCTCTCCGCCTACAAGCTTCCCAATTCACCGGCGCCCACGCCGCGCGGCCGGAGCACCTGACGGAACTCTTCCGGGCGCTGGCCGCGATCGCAGAGCCGCCAAGCGCCGAGGTGGATCGAGTGGCGCGTTTGCTCGAACTGCCAGGTCGAGCCGACGCCGCCGACTACACCGAGCTCTTCGGTCTCCAGCTCTGGCCCTACGCGTCTATATATGTGGGCGCCGAGGGCAAGCTTGGCGGTGAGGCCAGGGATCGTGTAGCGGGGTTCTGGCGCGCGCTGCATCTGACGCCTCCTGCGGAGCCGGACCACCTGGCGGCGCTGCTCGGTCTCTACGCCACCCTGGCCGACAGCGAGGCCTCGGAACTGGATCCCGCCCGGCGCCAACTGAGGCGCAGCTCAAGGCACGCGCTGCTCTGGGAGCACCTGTTGAGCTGGCTGCCGCCCTACGTGGCAAAGCTGGAGGAGATCGCTTCGCCTTTCTACACGGCTTGGGGAGACCTGCTTCGCGAAGCGCTGATCGGCGAGGCCCGTGCGTTCGGCGCCCCGGATCAGCTGCCCCGGCACCTCCGCGAAGCGCCCGTGCTCCCGAACCCGCAGACGGATGGCGCCGACGTGTTCTTGGCCTCACTGCTGGCACCGGTGCGCACCGGGATGGTGCTGGTCCGCGACGATCTCGGCCGCGCGGCGCGCGAGCTCGGGCTCGGGCTCCGGCAGGGCGAGCGCGCCTACGTTTTGAAGGCGTTGCTCGGACAGGAGCCCGCCGCGACTCTCAAGTGGCTGGCGGAAGAGGCTAGTGGCTGGTCACAGATTCACCGCTCGATGCCGGAGGAGCTGGAGCCTGTGCGCAGCTTCTGGAGTCGGCGCGCTCAGGCCGGCGCGCAGCTCATAGCGTCACTCAGCCCGATCCTGGCCTGACACGCGGATCGTGAACTCCCGCTTGGGGCAGATGCGCCCGTCGCGCAGCTCCTGGAGCGTCCGCTCGAGCTTGTTCATCATCGTGACGCCGTCCGCACACGAGATCTCGTAATCGCCAGAGCCGGGGAGCTCGAGCTGAGAGCGGGCCTGCTCGTAGAGCTCTCCCACGGTCGAGCTCCAGGGCAACCGAAGCTCGACCGAGCCGGATGGCCCGCTCACCACGACCTGGGCGTCATCGCTCATTCGCGCACCTCCTCGACTCGGTACTCGGGCTCGGCATCGTTCGGATCCTCACGGTTCAGTGCGGCACAGACGGACTCCGCCCTCTCCAGGCTCTCGAACGTGAGTGGGGAGCCGTCCGGCCGCTGGAGATAGAAGGACTTCCGGCGCCGGTTGAAGATCGCATAGCGCTTGGATGGTTCTGAACCGGCCGGTTCCTCAGTAGCAGAAGACTCTGCAGTCGTCGTCGAGACCGACCTCCGTGTAACGCGCCGCTCCCATCGCCCCGTCGACCTCGGGAATCAGGTCGTCCATCGTCATGTCATGCAGCGACAGCGAGGCGGGGCAGACGTACAGCTTGACGCCGCCTTCCTTGGCGTCGCGGATGAAATCGAGCACCGACTTGCCGGATCCCTCCTTCACGGTCAGATGCTCGGCCACGCCCTTCTTGAGCAGCAGGGTCGCGTCCATCGTGGTGACGATGAGCGCCTCATAGTCGAGCGCCGCCGCCGCCATGGCCTGGAAGAAGGGGGTGCCGAGGCGGTGGGGGGTGTCGGGTCCCGAGGTCATCATGATCAGCATTTTGTTCGCCACGGCTCCAGCCTCTCAACTTTAGGGGTTGACTTCAGATGTCAGAAGTATAATATGCGGATATCCGAATAAATCGTTCCCGTTTGCATTAGCGGGCGGGTAGTGGAGGTGGTCGCATGGCGACTATGGTCGCAGCCCCGACAGACATAAGGGAACTGGTCAGAAGCACGGTCGACGAGTACCTGGCCGAGAAGCAGGCGGAGAAGGATGCCAAGCCCAAGAAGATGGCATTGATCGCCACGAAGGGCACCCTCGACATGGCCTATCCACCGCTGATCCTGGCCACCACCGCCGCATCGTTTGGCTGGGAGGTGGGCGTGTTCTTCACCTTCTACGGCCTGAACATCATCCACAAGCAAAAGGGCAAGCACATGAAGGTGGCGCCGCTGGGCAACCCGGCCATGCCCATGCCCGTGCCCAACCTGGTGGGTGCCATCCCCGGGATGACCGCGATGGGCACCATGATCATGAAGTCGATGTTCAAGAGCCACGGCGTCGCCTCGGTCGACGAGCTCCTCGAGGCCGCCGTCGACACCGGCGTCAGGCTCATCCCTTGCGCCATGACGATCGAGGTGTTCGGCTACAAGAACGGCGACTTCATCAAAGAGGCCGAGGCCCCGTGCGGCGCCGCCACCTTCATTGACTGGGCCCAGGACGCCGACATCAGCCTCTTCATCTAGTCGCAAAGGAGACTCGGACCAAGTGAGCACCCAGCAGTCGAAGGAGGAGTTCTACCAGCTCCACGCCCATCTCTGTAAAGCCCTCGCCCACCCGACCCGGCTTCTTATAATCGACGAGCTGCGGGACGGACCCCGCTCGGTCAGTGAGCTGGTCGAGCGTTTGGGCCTACGGCAGAGCAACCTCTCCCAGCATCTCGGCATCCTCCGCGACCAGCGGTTGGTCATCGCACGGCGCGATGGGCAGACCGTCTACTACAGCTTGCGTGACCCGCGCGTCACGCAGGCGTTCGACCTGCTCAGGCAGGTCTTGCGCAGTGTGCTGAGGGAGGGCGAGCGACTTGCCATTGCCAACTGACCATGACTGAGCGTCCCGCACCCCGGCCCAGCATTCCCGCACACGCGCTCATAGCGCCTGCACGCAAGTTCAAACGCGATCCAGCCACTGCCCCCACCGAGGACATTCGAGATGCGTGCTTCGAGCTTGAGAAGGAGGGCGAGTGGATCGTCCA
>DATCPW010000014.1:0-2812 GCA_036569865.1 Candidatus Dormiibacterota bacterium | reverse complement strand
GACGCTCGCCATTTCGCCAGGCTCGGGATACGCACCTATGGGTTCCTGCCGCTCAACAATCCCACCGACTTCAACGGCTCGACCACGATCCACGCGGCCGACGAGCGGGTCCCCGTCAGCGCGCTCGAGTTCGGGGCGAAGTGCGTTTTCGAGGCGGTGATGCGCTACCGAGGTTGACCGCCGGCTCGTACGCCGCTGTCAGCATTCCGAAGTAGGTCGGCGCCTCGTAAGAGACGAGCCGGCCTCGCCAGCCGGTGCCCGTTGCGCCGTGGAGCATCAGCATCTGCCACCAGCTGTCGGCCTTGGCGCTCTCCACCAGCTCTGGTGGGATGTCCACAAGGCGGTCCATGTGCTCGTCACGCACGAGCTCGCAGATCAGCTGGTCGTACCGCTCCGCGGCCGGGTCGAAACCGTAGGGGCCCTGCGCATCGTGAGCATGGCCGTGGTCGGCGCTGGCGATGAACGCGACCCGCAACCCCGACGCAGCAGCGGCGTTGGCGACCGCCGCTCCCGCCTTGATGTGCTCGCCGGCCGAAAGATCCCTGGCCGGGGTCATCACGACCAGCGGCACGGGAGGCTCGGCGCGGCCGCCCATGAACCACAACGGGATCAAAACGCCCCAGTCCATCGGCGCGACGGCTTCCGCGGGATCGTTGCCGCCGAAGCTGATCCCGGAAGACGGCACGCCGGCCGTCACAAGAGATTTCAGCAAGAGCCAGGCAAGCGTCAGCTCGGTCGGTACGTCAAGCGCGATCGATGGAGGCGCTCCGGTGAGCTGGCCCGCGACGCGGCCGGAGACGATGACACCCATGGAGGCGGGAAGGTGGACGTTGTGCGGGGTCGCGACGACCACTGCCTGCGGCCTTGCTGCGGCGAAAAGTCTGCCGAGCTCGAGCATGCCGGCGCGCGTCGCTGCCGCCAAACCGCGTTCCTCAGGCGTGCAGGCTTCCTCGATGGCAAGCCCGCCATGAGGAGCGATCGCGGCGAATACGAGTCCCACTAGAGCGATGACCATACTAAGAACCGATGAAAGAGCTCTCGCCGCTGCGGCTGACCGAGTACAGCCACGGCGCCGGTTGCGCCTGCAAGCTGAGCCCGATCGAGCTCGGCCTCGTGCTCGGCGCCCTGCCCGCGATCGTCGACCCCAACGTGATGCTGGGCGGTCCTCGCGATGACGCGGCCGTGTACCGCATCGCGCCCGACCGCGCCCTTGTGGCGACCGTCGACTTCTTCACTCCCATCGTCGACGACCCCTCCGAGTTCGGCGCCATCGCCGCCGCCAACGCAGTGAGCGACGTCTACGCGATGGGCGCGCGTCCTCTCTTCGCGTTGGGCATGACCGCGTTCCCGCGCGAGAAGCTGGGCACCGGCCTCCTCGAGAAGATCGTGTCCGGAGGCGCTGCCAAGATGGGCGAGGCCGGGATCGCAGTGGTCGGTGGGCACTCGGTCGACGACCCCGAGCCCAAGTTCGGCTACGCGGTCATCGGAGAGGTACACCCGGATCGCGTGATCGGGCACGAGGGTGCGCAGGCCGGCGACATTCTCTATCTCACCAAGCCGCTCGGCTCGGGCCTCGTCACCACCGCCATCAAGCGCGGCCTCTGCCCGCCGGCCTTGGAACGCCAGGCGGTGGCCGTCATGTCGCACCTCAACCGCGATGCGTCCGCGGCGATGGTCGAATCAGGCGCGACTGCGGCCACCGACGTCACTGGCTTCGGGCTCATCGGCCACCTGAGCAACCTCGTGGGCGGTGCTGACATCGACCTGAATGCGGTCCCGCTGATGGACGGGTTGCGAGACCTGGCGGACCGCGACCTTTTTTCAGGCGGCAGCCGGCGGAATCATGCGGCGTATCGGGCCCAGGTGGACTGGGGCGGGATACGGGAGGTCGATCAGCTGATCCTGTGCGACGCGCAGACGAGTGGCGGCTTGCTCGTGGCGATCCCACCCAAGAACACAGCCCGCTTCGAGGCCGCCTTGCGCTCCAGCCCGTACCCGGCGGCCAGGATCGGAACGATCAACGGCACCGGATCGATACGCGTTCGCGGGCGGGGGTAGGAGGTGTCGAAGCTGCGCGTCGCCGGGGGAGAGGCGCGCGGCCGTCGGCTCAAAACCCCGAAGGGGATTCGCCCGACGCAGGGCATCGTCAAGGAGGCGATGTTCAACCTGGTCGGGCCGAGCATCGACGGCGTGCGCGTGCTCGACCTCTTTGCAGGCTCAGGAGCGATCGGCATCGAGGCGCTGTCGCGAGGCGCGGCCGGGGTCACATTCGTGGACCGCGAGCCGCGTGGTCTTGCTATCCTGCGCCAGAACTTGGAAGTCCTCGATCTAAAATCGCGCGCAACCGTGGTCCGGGCGGATGTCGTGCGCTGGCTGGAGAGCTCGCCGGACCAGCTGACGCAGGCCGGATTCGTGTTCCTGGATCCGCCCTACGAAGACCCGATCCTGGACCGCGCGCTGAAGGCGATCGACCGCGGAACGTCCCACGCCACGGTGGTGGTGGAGCATTCGCGCCGTCAGGACCTGCCGCCTTTGATGCGCTTGCATGTCGACAGGCAGCGGAAATATGGCGACACCATGGTCAGCGTGCTGCGCGCATGAACCACGAACCGAAGACCGCGGTCTATCCCGGAAGCTTTGACCCGTTCACCAACGGCCACCTCGACGTCGTGGAGCGCGCTCTCAAGATCTTCGACCAGCTCATCATCGCCGTCGCCGCCAACCCCGAGAAGAGGCAGCCGCTGTTCAGCGTCGAGGAACGGATGCTGCTCATCTCGTCATCGCTGAAGGGCCGGGATAGGGTCGAGGTCGC
>DATCPW010000013.1:0-18544 GCA_036569865.1 Candidatus Dormiibacterota bacterium | reverse complement strand
CCTCGCCCTCGCGCTCGTCGGCGGCCTGGCTGCCTTTTTGTTCGTACCCGGACGCCGGCAGGGCCTCGGCCGGTGGGCGATGGGCCTGGCAGGCGCCCTGTACATCGGCATGCCCTTCAACTACTACCTGGTGCTCTACTCATCCCAGCCTCATGGCATGGTCTGGGCGCTGTTCATCATCCTCGCGGTGGTGGCCAATGACGCCGCAGCCCTGCTCGTCGGCAGCAGGATCGGGCGCCGTCCGTTCTTCCCATCGATCAGCCCGCGCAAGACGCTCGAGGGAGCGATCGCCGGGGTGGTCGGGTCGGTGATCGTCATGTTCGTCGGAGTCTCGTTGATCATCGGTCTCCGGCCGATTCACGCGATCGCTCTCGGCATCCTCGTCGGCGTCGGCGCCCAGATTGGCGACCTTGTCGAGTCCCAGATGAAGCGCATAGCGGAGGTCAAGGACTCGTCGAACTTGATCCCTGGGCATGGTGGCGTCCTCGACCGCCTTGACTCCATCCTGTTTCCCCCGATCCTTGTGTACTTCTACGTGACGTTGTTCCACCTACTTCAGTGACGCGTCCAGTCAACGTTGCCGTCCTCGGCGCTACGGGATCCATTGGGCAGCAGACCCTCGACGTCATCGACCGCAACCCTGCGCGGCTGCGGTTGTTCGGCCTGACCGAAGGACGCAGGTCCGCCAAACGCACAGCGGAGTACCTCATCCAGGGCCAGGCGGGGGAGGCGGACTTCGACGCGAGGGTCGAGGCAATGGTGACCGACCCGCGTTGCGACCTGGTCGTCGTTGCGATACCAGGCGCGCGAGCGCTGGCGCCCACCCTTGCCGCCCTGAAAGCGGGCAAGGAGCTCGCGCTGGCGACCAAGGAAGTGCTCGTCATGGCTGGAGCGCTTGTCATGCGTGCCGCTGGGGAGCGAGGGATCAGACCGATCGACTCCGAGCACAGCGCTATCTGGCAATGCCTGTGGGGCGAGCGACGCGACAGTGTCCGGCGACTGATCCTCACTGCGAGTGGCGGCCCCTTCTGGGCGCACCCCGACCTCGATCTCGACCAGGTAACGCTGGAGGAGGCGTTGAATCACCCCCGCTGGTCGATGGGCCCGAAGGTCACGATCGACTCAGCGACGCTGATGAACAAGGGTCTCGAGGTCATCGAGGCGCACCACCTGTTCGATGTCCCGCTGGAGCGGATCTCCGTGGTCATCCACCCGCAGAGCGTCGTGCACTCGATGGTCGAGTTCGTCGACGGCTCGCTCAAAGCGCAGCTCGGCCGCCCGGACATGCGGCTGCCGATCGCGGTGGCTCTCGGCTACCCGGACCGCCTGGCGGACGCTGTTCCCTCGACGGTGCTCGAGGAGCTAGAGGAGCTCGACTTCCAATCGCTCGACGAAGAGCGTTTTCCCAGCGTCGGCCTGGCCCGCCAGGCGGCGCTCAAGGGCGGAGGGCGGCCAGCTGTTCTTAATGCCGCCAACGAAGAGGCAGTGAACGCCTTCCTCGCGGGCGCCATACCTTTCAGCGGGATCGTGCGCACGGTGGAGCGAGCACTCGAGGCCTTCGCCGGTGCCGGGGAGTCGCTGCAGGAGATCCTCGAGGCTGACCGTTGGGCGAGGGAGTACGTGAAAGCGAACTCCGGTAGGCTGAAGGCCTGATGCCCGTCGTCTTGAATTGGCTCCTGATCGCAGTCGGGATCTGCGGGATGTTCCTGATCCTGATCGCACCCCACGAGGGCGGCCATTTCCTGGCAGCCAAGCTGTTCAAGGTGCGGGTGATCGAGTTCTCGGTCGGCGCCGGCCCGAAGTTGCTCTCGTTCGTCCGCGGCGGCACCACCTACGCCCTCCGGGCATTCCCGATCCTCGGTTACGTGCGGATGGGCGGGATGGAGGCAGGCGACTTCGGCGAGCCGAACGGGTTCCACTCCAAACACCCCCTGCAGAGGATTGGCATCCTCGCCGCAGGGCCGCTCGCGAACTTTCTGATCGCAATGCTCTTGATCACCGGGTTCGAGCTGACGCAGCTCAACGACGACCCAGGCAAGATCCAGAGGGTGCTGGCGGGCAAGCCGGCGGCGCTGGCGGGCCTTCAGGTCGGGGACAGCGTCAAGACCGTCAACGACAAGCCCGTGACGGCTCCCGGCTTCATCTCCAGCGAGGAGAACTCGCACCCCGGCCAGCCACTGGTGCTGACGGGGGTCCACCCGGACGGCAAGCCATTCACGATCACAGTGACGCCGAATTGCACGGCGACAGGCGTCTGCCAGATCGGGGTCGGCGTCGCGCCGAGGATCTTGACGGTGCAGACCGCCATCAAGGACGGTGTCACCTTCCCCTTCGTGGCCGTCAGCAGTATCGTGCAGGGCCTCAACGCGCTGATCACAGGCCAGGTCAAGGGCGGCCTGCTCGGCCCCCAGGGTCTGACCGGCCCGATCGGCATAGGCGCCATCACGGCTGAAAGTGTCAGCCAGGGCCCACCCACCTACATCTTCCTGGTCGCGCTGCTTTCGGTCGCCCTCGGTTTCACCAACCTGCTGCCGCTTCTCGCTCTGGATGGTGGTCGGATCGTGATCGTGGTCATCGAGTGGATTCGGCGCCGGCCTTTCGATCGGAACATGGAGCTGAACTTCCAGCGCTGGGGCTTAGTCGCTTTGCTCGCCCTGGCGGCAATCATCAGCTTCCTCGACATCCAGCGCCTCGCGGCCGGCCAGTTCACAGGTATCCACTGATGGTTGCGCGACGCAAGTCCATACCCGTCAACGTCGGTGGCGTTGTGATCGGAGGCGCCGCGCCGATCGCCGTCCAGACGATGACCAAGACCGACACGCGCGACGTCAAAGCCACGCTGCGCCAGATTCATGAGCTGAAGGAAGCAGGCTGCGAGATCGTGCGGCCCGCGGTGCCCGACCGCGAGGCGGCGGAAGCCTTGAAGGAGATAGTCAAAGGCTCGCCCCTGCCGGTCATCGCCGACATCCATTACGACCACACGCTCGCGCTGATGGCGATCGAGGCGGGCGTGCACTGCCTGCGCCTCAACCCAGGCAACATCCCCGACCGCGACAAGGTGACCAAGGTGGTCCAGGCGGCGAAGGAACGACAGATCCCGTTCCGCATCGGCGTCAACGCGGGCTCGCTTCCCGAAGAGGTCCACAAGACCATGCGCGAGGAGCATCACATCGACCGCGACAACCGAGAGCAGACCGCGGATCGCATGGTCGAGGTTGCGCTCGGCCACTGCCAGATCCTCGAAGAGCTCGACTACGGGCCAGGCTTCATCAAGGTGTCGTTGAAGGCGACTGACGTGTGGACGAACATCATGGCGAACCGCAAGTTCGCGGCCGCGCGGCCGTATCCGATCCACCTGGGCGTCACCGAGTCCGGTCCCGTGGAGGCAGGCAGCATCCGCAGCGCGGTGGGTATGGGCATCCTGCTCAGCGAGGGCATCGGCGACACGATCCGCGTCTCGCTCGCGACGTCCGATCCGCGCGAGGAGATCCGCGTCGCGCACGAAATTCTTAAGACGCTCGCGATCCGAAACGAGAGCGCAACGCTGGTTGCGTGCCCGACGTGCGGCAGGCTCGAGTACGACATGGTTCCGACCGTCAAAGCCGTCGAGGCCCACATCGCGCGGCTGAAGATCCCGATCACGGTCGCGGTGATGGGGTGCGTGGTCAACGGCCCGGCGGAGGCGCGCCACGCCGACATCGGCGTGACCGGCGGCCGCGGCAAGGGCGTCATCTTCAAGAAGGGCAAGCTCTTCAAGACAGTGCCCCAGGAGGAGCTGCTGCCCGTGCTTCTCGCCGAGATCGACGCAATCGCCGCCGAACGCGTCGGATGAAAGAGGTCGCTGAAGAGCAGCAGGACTTCGTAAAGGACATCACCAAGATGTCTGCCGACTTCGACCGCTGGTACACCGACATCGTCCGTAAGGCCGAGCTAGCGGACTGGTCGGGAATCCGCGGCATGATGGTCGTTCGACCCTACGGCTGGGCGATGTGGGAGGCGATTCAAAAAGCTTTCGACGACATGATCAAGGAGAGCGGCCACGAGAACTGGGCTTTTCCGCTCCTCATCCCACGCGAGTACCTGACGAAGGAAGCCGAGCACGTCCAGGGCTTCGCGCCAGAGGTCGCATGGGTGACGAGAGCGGGTTCCAGCAACGAGGAGCTGGAGGAACCGCTGGCGGTCCGCCCGACTTCCGAGACCATCATCGGGTCGCTGATCAAGCGATACATCCAGAGCCACCGTGACCTTCCGAAGCTGACCAACCAGTGGAACAGCGTGGTGCGGTGGGAGATGCGCTCGCGGCTCTTTCTGCGATCGCGCGAGTTCTGGTGGCAGGAGGGGCACACGTTCCATGCCAACGCGAAAGAGGCGATGGACGAGGTCGAGATGATCCTTGGCTACTACCTCGACATCGCGCAGAACTGGCTCGCCGTGCCGGTGTTGTCGGGCAAGAAATCACCGGCAGAGACTTTTCCGGGCGCTGTCTACACCATGACGCTCGAAGGCCTGATGCGCGATGGGATGGCACTTCAGATGGGAACTTCTCACTATTTCGGCCAGAACTTCGCGAAGGCTTACGACATCTCCTTCTCGAACAGCGACAACCAGCGCGAGCTCTGCTACTCGACGTCCTGGGGCATCAGCACCCGGCTCGTAGGAGCCCTGGTGATGGCCCACGGCGATGACTCCGGTCTGATTGTGCCCCCCAAGGTGGCGCCGATCCAGGTGGTCATCGTGCCGATCTTTCGCGACGCGGAGACTCGGGCCAAGGTCGAGGCATTCATCGGGGGCTGGACCGGCGAGCTGAAAGCCGCGGGGATCCGGCATCGCGTCGACTGGCGCGACGAGAGGCCGGGCGACAAGTACGCGCACTGGGAGATGAAGGGGGTGCCGCTGCGCCTCAACGTGGGTGGGCGCGACGCCGACGCCGGACAGGTCGAGCTCGTCGACCGGCTGTCGCGGCAACGCCGCCCCTTGCCGGTGGCGGGCATCGGCGCGCGGCTCGCCGACGAGCTCGGGTCATTCCAGAAAGCGCTTTTCGAGCGCGCCCAGGCCTTCCTCAAAGAAAACACTTTCGAGATGTCCACGCTCGCCGAGGTCGTCGCCCACTTCAAGGAGGGCGTGGGCTTCGCGTGGGTGCCGTGGTGCGGCGACGCCGAATGCGAGCTGAAGATCAAGGCTGAGGCTGGCGGAGTGACCGTTCGCACCATCGACCCCGACGAGAAGGCTTCAGGAAAGTGCCTGGTGTGCGGCAAGCCGGCGAAACACCGGGTGGCGCTGGCTCGCGCGTACTAAAAGGCGCGGGGGAAGCAGGCCTCCCCCGCGGAACCCCCACCGAGTGGCACTTTGCATGGAGGCGCCTGGCAGGTGTCACGCAGGTGACGGCCGGAGTAAATCCGGCCTACGTCTCCACCAATTTATTAGTTAGTAGGGTTTTCGAAAGCTCCGATCGCCGGAGCGTCTTTGTACATGTTCTCCTGCGAGATGACCTTCATCGTCCCGTTGTGCGCCGCGTCGAGGACCGCCTCGGCGACGTCGGGGTGGAAGTGCGTGCCAGCGCCGGCGCGCACCTGCTCGACTGCGACCTCGAGCGACGACGCTTTGCGGTAAGGCCTGTCGGAGGTCATGGCATCGATCGCGTCGGCGGCGCTGACGATCCACGCGAACATAGGCAGCTCGTCTCCCTTCTTGCGGTCGGGGTAGCCCTTGCCGTCGTAGCGCTCATGGT
The DNA here is from genome assembly GCA_036569865.1 of Candidatus Dormiibacterota bacterium. Taxonomy (GTDB): domain Bacteria; phylum Chloroflexota; class Dormibacteria; order Dormibacterales; family Dormibacteraceae; genus Palsa-872. The sequence goes on along the minus strand of DATCPW010000013.1, from coordinate 12,816 downwards.
GTGAGCGGACAATCACCAGCTCGTCGGTGAGCATCTTCAACCCGCTCAGGATGTTGAAGCCGGCGACCGGGTGCTCCTTCATCTTCGCGAACTCGTCGTCGGTGAGCTTCCCGGCCTTCTGGAGAATGGCGTCGGGCGTGCCGATCTTCCCGATGTCATGAAGCCGTCCGCCTCGCTCGAGCTTCACCCATGCGGCCTGGTCCTTGGGCGAGTACTTCATCTGGCGCGCGATCGTCAACGCGTACTGCGTCACTCGCTGCGAGTGGCCGGCAGTGTATGGGTCGCGCGCATCGACCGCGTTGGCAAGAGCCTCGAGAGACGAAAGGATGACCTCCTCGCGGTCCTTGAAAAGGCGGGCGTTATCGATGGCAACTGCGGCCTGAGCTGCGAGCTCGGTGACGAGGTTCCGGTGGTCGGGCGTGAAAGCGTGACCGACCTGGTAGTTAGCAAGAAAAAGGACGCCCGTCGGCGTGCCGCGGAGCGTGACCGGCACGCACAGCACAGCGCGCGGGTTGAGAGGGCTGTCGTTGACGGTGCCGTGGTCCATCGCTTCCATGAACGGCTTGCCCGAAGTCATCACATCGCGGCAGATGTCGCCGCCGACTCCGAGCGCGAGCTTCTCGGCGGTGGCTGAGTCAGTGCCGAATCCGCCCTTGAGGACCAACCTGCCCGAATCATCCAGGGCCAGGCACCCGATCTGCGCGCTCGACGCCTTGGCCGCACCCGCGAGCACCTGCTGGAGCACCTGGTTCAGGTCGAGAGTGGAAGTCGCGGCCTGCAGCGCCTCCTGCAGGTTCCTCAACTCCCAGATGCTGCGCTGGTTGTTGTCGTACAGCTCTGCGTTTCTGACCGCGACGACCCCCTGGTTGCCAAGCGTCGCGAGAACGCGCTGATCGTCGGTGGTCCACTCACGCTTCTTCACGTCGAACACCGACAGCGTCCCCCAGAGGCGCCCGTCCTCCAGCATCGGCATGCAGATCGCGGCGTGCAGCCCGAACTGGACCAGGTTGGGCGGGGACTGAAGCTCAGGGCTCTGGCTGAGGTCTGTCACGGCCGTCGGCTGCCCGTTGAGCATCACCGAGCCGATGATGCCCTGGCCGTTCTGCACGACCAGGTCGTCGACCGTCGACGGCAGGCCCAGCGACATGATGGTGGCCTGCCCTCCCTCGGCGGTGGTTCGAGTCAGCAGCCCAGCGCTTGCCGTGGTGACGCGCACCGCCGTCTCCAGCGTCTTCTGCTCGAGCACCTTGGAGCCCTGGGTGACAGTCGTCAGCGCCTGCGAGACCTCACCCAGAGCGTCGAGGGCCGTGTCCAGCTTGGATGCCTGGCCCGTGACCACCTGGAGGATGCGCGAGTTCTCGACAGCGACGCCCGCCATCGATCCGAGCTCGTCTAGCGCCGCGATGTCGCGCTGGTTGAATCCGGTGGTCCCGTTGCGGCCGAGGCAGATGGCGCCGAAGACACCTTCCTTGCCCCGGATCGGAGTGAGCGCCTCATTGGTGGTGCCGCCTTCGGAGCTGGGGATGAGCCCGCTGTAAATCCCCTCGTCGACCGTGACCAGGCTCCTGAGCACCGTCTCCCCGTCGCGCACCTTGGCCAGCGGTCCTGCGATCGGCTGCGAGCCGCCGGATCCGCCAAGCACGACGTACGTGTTGTCGGGCTGGAAAAGCGCGACGCTGCCTGCGTCGTAGCGGATCACCTGCTTCCCCTTGTCGAGGACCAGGTCTAAAACATCTTTCATCGACTTGCCCGAGGCTTCTTTCACGAGCTCGTTCATCAGCGAGTACCGCGCGGACTCCTTCCGCGAGAGAGCGACGGCGTGCGCGCTGGCCAGCTGCGCACCGGCGCGCAGAGTCAGCGTGCGCGCGAGCCTGCGGTCGTCGTCGGTGAAGCCACCGGGCTTGTTTCCGAGCAGGACGAAGCCGCCAATGTGCTCCCCGATCGGCATCGGCACCGCCATCAGGCTCCCGACGTGGAGGTCCTCAGGCAGGTAATGCGCCAGCTCCCGCAACCCGCTGTCGTCCCGTCCGACGAACTCCCGGCCGGCCTCCATCGCCGCCGTCAGCGGACCAGCCCCACCCGGCACGCGATTGACGGGCTGCGGGTGCAGGCGCTCCAGCCCGATTCCGGGTGGCTGGGGGACAAACTGCTTGCCGTCGGGCGACGCGAGAAAGTAGCACGCGAATGCCGACCCGATCTGGTGAGCGATGTTCGCCGTCAGCGCAGCCACGTCTCCAGGCGGGGCCGCGCTGTCGGCGTCTGAGGTGGCCGCCAGGAACGCCCGATGCTTTTCCTCGAACTGGGTGTTCAACCTCTTCATGCCGTCAAGCTGGCGCCGCATCGCTTCGGTGAAGCTCCGATAAGCAAGGCTGCCGGCAAAGCCGCCCATCGCCAGCAGCACCAACCCTCCTATCTCCGGAAAGCTGAATTGGGTGGTGACCAGCGTCACGACGAGCGCGGCAATGCCCAGAGGCACGGCCACCTTCCAGTTCCGGTTGGAAGCCCCTGCCAGCAAGGCGAGCAGCCCCGCGATCACGCCGAACAGAGCCGGCTCCCCGACGCGGCCGTTCGCGTTGAGCGTGGCGCCCGCCAGGATCAGGATCGCCGTGGCGGCCGAGAGTGCGATCCGTGTGACGAATGTTGCTCGATCGGAATTCATGTCGCCGGCTAAGTCTAGGCAGCGATCAGTACGTCCGGAACCTTATCGCCGCTTTGCGCGCGGGGACCGGGACGGGCCTCCTCCAAACCTCTCCTAAACTCTTATTCGAGTGACCAGGTGACAGTTTCAGAGCTTCTGCGCATCGCGGACCATCTCGAGGCCCCGGACCGGGACATCGTCAAGAGGGCGTATGAGCGCGCCGCCAGCGCGCACACGGGGCAGCGCCGCCTGTCGGGCGAGGACTATGTGAACCACCCGATGGAGGTGGCGGCGATCCTTGCCGACCTCGACCTCGACGCGGCCACCATCGCCGCGGCCCTGCTCCACGACACTGTCGAGGACACCGCCCTCACCGCCGAGGAGGTGGAGACGGAGTTCGGCCCGGAGGTGGCCAGGCTCGTTGAAGGCGTCACCAAGCTCGGCCGCATCTCGCTGCGCTCGGACCAGCAGCAGCAGGCGGAGAACATCCGCAAGATGATGGTCGCGATGGCGGAGGACCTGCGGGTCGTCCTCATCAAGCTCGCTGACCGGCTGCACAACATGCGCACGCTCGAGCCGCTCGCAGATGTCAAGCGCCGCAAGATCTCGCGCGAGACCCTCGACATCTACGCGCCGCTGGCGCACCGCCTCGGGATCGGGCAGGTCAAGTGGGAGCTCGAGGACCTCGCCTTCCGTTATCTCGAACCGGAGGCTTACGACGAGGTCGCGAAGCGGATCTTCCGCAAGCGCAACGAGCGCGAGGCTCTGGTGTCGGATCTTCGCGAGATCCTGGCGCGTGAGCTCGAGAGCGTGGGCATCACCGCAGAGATCACCGGAAGGCCGAAGCACATCTACTCGGTGTGGCAAAAGATGACCCGCGAGAACAAGGACTTCACGGAGATCTACGACCTGTCGGCGATCAGGGTGCAGGTCGACTCTGTGCGCGACTGCTACGGCGTGCTTGGCGTGGTCCATTCGCTCTGGAAGCCGGTGCCCGGCCGTTTCAAGGACTACGTCGCCATGCCCAAGTCCAACGGGTACCAATCGCTCCACACGACTGTCATCACGCATACCGGTGAGCCGATCGAGATCCAGATCCGTACTCACGAGATGCATCGCATCGCCGAGTTCGGCGTCGCGGCGCACTGGGCGTACAAGGAGGGCGGCAAGGACGCGAGCTTCGACCAGAAGCTTTCGTGGCTACGCAGCCTCCTCGAGTGGCAGAACGAGGTGGGGGACGCCGAGTCGTTTCTCGACACCGTCAAGGTGGACCTGTTCCAGGACGAGGTCTATGTCTTCACCCCGAAAGGGGAGGTCCTCAATCTTCCCGCGGGCTCGACGCCGGTCGATTTCGCGTATCGCATCCACACCGAGGTCGGCCATCGCTGCATCGGCGCCAAGGCCAATGGACGCATGGTGCCTCTCGACTACCCGCTGAAGAACGGGGAGATCGTTGAAATACTTACGTCGAAAGCGCCGCACGGCCCGAGCCGCGATTGGCTGAACTTCGTCAAGAGCGCATCGGCCAAGGAGCGCATTCGCAAGTGGTTCAAGAGCCAGCGGCGCGAGGAGAACGTTGGCAAAGGCCGCGACCTGCTCGACAAAGAGCTGCACCGCATGCACCGCTTGAACCTCGCCGACCTGCCCGACGCAAAGCTGCTCGAGATCTCGAGTGCTCACCACTACAACGCGATCGAAGACTTCCTCGCGGCCATCGGTTACGGCGACCTGTCACCGCACGCGGTGGTGATGCGCATGGCCCTCAGCACCGGCGCTGCGGACGGCGATCTCCGCGCGATTCCGCTGATCCCCAACGTGCAGCCCACGCCACGCGTGCTGGTGCGTGGCGAGAAAGGCGTTCTGACGAAGATCGCCCCGTGCTGCCAGCCCGTGCCGGGCGATGCGATAGCCGGTTACACGACGCGCGGTCGGGGCGTCACCGTGCACAGGGCGGATTGCATCAACGCGGTCAATGCGCAGGATCGGGCGCGTGTCGTGCCGGTCGACTGGGACGCCGAGGCGACGCACCTGTATCCGGTCGACATCAAGATCGAGGCCTGGGACAGGCAGGGTCTCCTTCGCGACATCGCGACGGTGGTGGCGGAGAACCGGGTCAACATGTCGGCGCTCGAGGTTCACGTATATGACGACAAGACGGCCGTGGTGTCGGCGACGGTCGAGATCGACTCGCTCGCCCAGCTGTCGCGTGTGATGGAAAAGCTCGAGGCCGTAAAGGACGTCCACACGGTGGCGCGAGAAGCTTCGTGACAAAAGGCTTGCGCTCGATCGAAATCGCAGTACCACGACATGCCATTTGGGAGCTGTTGGTCGGTCCGGGCAGACGAGACTGGTACTACCGGCTGAATCCCCAGGGTGACTTTGTGGAGGGCGCTCACATCATCTGGCTTGATGCCGACGGCAAAGCAGTGGAGGAATCGGACGTGGTCGGGGTCATACCCGAGAGGCAGCTGGTGCTCCGGACGCGATTCATGTTCACTCCTGCACTCGCAGCAGCCGCGCCTCACCTGCTGACGTGGGAGGTGACCGGCGACGGCGATCGGTCCGCCGTCCAGATGTCATGGGAGGCCGAAGGCCCGGCGTCCAAGATGCTTGCCTCGGAGGCGCACGCACAGCTCGAGGCGTTGCGGCTGGCGGCGGATCCGGCCGCGCGTGCCGAGCTGGCGCGACTCGACCGGATCGGGGAGGTCGACATCCGCGACGTCGGCCCGGCGCTGCTGCCCGCCTACCTGGATTTTTTTGACAAGCGCGCCTTCCGCGACTTTCCCGAGTGGCAGTCGTGTTACTGCATCGAGACACATCTGCCCGCGAACATGACCGACGACGAGCGGGGTGAGCGCGTCGCGGAGGACAACCGCCGGGACATGAGCGAGTCGATCAAGCGAGGCGAGGTGACCGCGCTTCTTGCCTTCGAGGGCGACAAGCCCATCGGCTGGTGCAACTACGGCGAAACAACACGGCTGAGCGGGGTCATGCACCGATTCGGGCTGGCCGCCTCTGACCATGACGGTGTCGGGTCGGTGGCATGTTTCGTGATCGCGTCACCCTATCGGGGCCACCATGTGGCTTCGATGCTGCTCGATGCAGCCGTCGAGCGGCTGCGGGCCAAAGGCGTGCGGGCAGTCGAGGCATACCCGCGGCGTTCCGACGATTCGCAGCACAGCAACTACCGCGGGCCCCTCGCCATGTTCGTGCGGGCCGGCTTCGAGCCTTACCGCGAGGCAGGGAGTCACCTGATACTTCGCAAGAGCCTGGTGTGAAACTAACCGTCGAAGCCACTGCCGACGCGCGGTTCGGAACCAACTCCTATCTGGTGATGGATGAGGACACGAAAGACGCGGTCATCATCGACGCGAACTTCGAGCCGCAGTCGATTGTTGAGGTGGCGCGCAAGGCCGGCGCGAATGTGCGGGCGATCCTGATGACTCACACCGACGTCGACCACATCGCGGGGCTGCCTGCGTTGCTCGCCGAGCTCGGCCCGATCCCCGTCGTAGTCCATGAGGCAGAACAACATGTGCTCGTCGATGGAACTCCGCTCCGCCGCGAGTTTGCGGCCGAGCCACCCCGGGTGGAGAACGTCATCAGCCTCGGCGAGCAAGCCCACTATCACGCCGGTTCCCTCGAGTTCGAGGTGCTTCACACACCTGGCCACAGCCCGGGTGGCATCACGTTCAAGATCCATAAGCTCCTTTTCACAGGAGACGCGCTTTTCGCCGGATCGATCGGCCGGTCGGACTTCCGAAACTCAGACGGTCGAGCTTTGCTTGACGGCATTCACACCAAGCTGCTGACGCTGCCGGACGATTACGCCGTCTTCAGCGGCCACGGTCCCGCGACGACGATCGGCCGCGAGAGGAAGGTGAACCCCTTTCTTAATGCTTAATCGCGAGCACGACCAGTAGCGCTGGGCCCAGCAGGATCAGCCACAGGGTCGGGAAGACGCAGCCGACCGTGGGGAGGAGGATCTTCAACGACGCCTGCGCAGCTTCTGCGCGAATGTGAAGGCGGCGTTTGACCCGCATCTGCGCCGAATGCGCTGCGATGGTGCGGGCGATCGGGACGCCTGTCCGCTCTGCGTGCATGATCGACCGCACCAGCGCGACGAAGTCCTCGATGCCCGTCGCTTGCGCCATCTCCTCGAGCGCTTCGGGGCGGGGCCGGCCGAGCTCAATCTCACGCAAGGCCCGAGCCACGAGCAGGGTGAGCGGGCCCTCCTGGTGGCGGACGAGCTGCTCCAGCGCCCGATCAAGACCAAGACCGGCTTCCATGCTGATAGCGACAACGTCGAGTGCGTTGGGCAGCGCGCTCTCGAGCTCGGTGCGCCGCTGCCGCACCAGCTGATTCAGCCAGAGCACAGGCAGGTAGAAGCCAAATGCGGCGCCGGCGAGCAGCGTGATTCCCAACGCAACCGGTGATCCAATGAACACGCCGAGCGCGATGCCGACGGTGCCGAAGGTCGCGGCGCCCGCGATCCGAAGTATCTGCAAGCCAGCCGGATCGAGGCTGAGCGGAGCGCCCACGAAATCAAGGTGGCGCCTGAACGTTGCGGCTTGCGCGGTCGGTGTGAGTCGGATCACCTGGGCGGTGAACCATTTCCGCAGGGGCATCAGCAGTCGCTCGCGCAGCGGCTTCTCGAGCTCGAGAGCGACAGCGCTCTGGCCGAGACTAATCTCCTGGCGAGCGAGTCGCTGGCGAGCGAGTGTCGCGGCGTCGCCAGTGCGCGCGCCCATGATGCCGGCAACGATGAGCCACACGCCCGCGGCCGCCGCTACGCCCACGATGATCGGTAGCACGTTCATGCGATCTTCGTGATCCGGCGAATGATCACGTTTCCAATCACGAGCAAGCCGGCCGAGATCCCAATCAACACCCAGCCCAGGGGGCTCGTGAACATCGGACGGAAGTAGTCGGGCACGAGGAAATAGAGAAGGGCGGCAGCCGCGACCGGCAGCAGGGTGATGATCAAGCTCGAGGCTCGGGATTGGGCCGTCGCGGCCAGGATCTCATCGCGCATCTCAGCGCGCTGTCTCATAGTGTCGGCAAGCGTCGTGAGGATCGCAGGGAGGTCGCCACCGACAGAGTGCTGGATGGTGATCACCATCACGACCAGCCGCAAGTCGGTGCTGCCCATCCTCTTCACCATGTTGCTGAGAGCGCTGTCGACCGATGCGCCCAGCTCGATCTCGCGGCGCGCCAGGGCGAATTCCTCGTTGAGAGGTGGGCCGGCATTGTCGGTCACCGAGCTCAAGGACTGTGCGATCGATTGGCCGGCCTTGATCGAGTTCGCGATGAGCTCCATCGCGCGAGGCAGGCCCGCTTCGAATGTCTGCAGGCGGCGGCCGCGCCGATTGCGCAGGTACAGGGCTGGGAGCACGTAGCCGACAACTCCGAGAACCGGTACCGCGATGCTGACGCCGAATCGCAGGAAGGCGACGAGCACGAATACGACGGCGACCCCAAGCTGGACCAGCCGAAACTCATATGGCCGCAGCTGCAGGTCGGCGCTCGCCAGGTCGGCAGCGAGCGGGTTCGCATTCTGGTTGGCCGCGATCCAGACCGGCGTGCCGGTTGGTTCGAAACGGCGGCGCAGCTGTTCACGAACATCGGCAAGTGTTCGATACGTGACCCTTGCGTTCCGGCTGATGTCGGCGGTGGCTACAACCTGGCTCCTACTGACGATGCCGTACATGACCAGCGCCACCCCCGCGGCGGCGGCGACGGCAACGGCAACGATGATGAGCGGCATCGATCAGTTGGTCGTGAAGTGCCACTTGTCATCGACCTGCTTCGGGCCGACTCCACCAGCTGAGGTGAGGGTGGGGCACTTGGCGTCGGCCGCGGTCGGAGTGGTCCCGTAGTCGCTGGAGGATTCAAGCTCATATTTGAGTACCGCGTTGTTGAGAAGCCAGAAAAGGAACTCGGCGTCGCAGCTCGTCACCAACACAGTCAGGCTACTTGTGAGCTGACCTGATCCCGACTGCTCTGTCGTCGACGCGGGACCGACCCTGATCACGATGAGGTCGCGAAACACAGTGCGGACGACAGGCCTGGCGGGCCCGGAGCCGAACGCCGCGGTGCTGATCGTAGCCAGGACGACCAACCGGTCACCGACCTGGACATAACCGGCGACCCCGACCTGCTCGGATGTAGGAACCGTGACCGCCACGTAGCCGGACGGAATCGGCAGGAAAGTCGAATCGCTGCTGTTGAGCTGGTCCGGGGTCGAGCTGATGAGGTTGGCGGTCACGGCCAGGCCCGCGGGGATGTCGACCCGCGCGCCCTTGCCGGCCACCAAAGCGATATCGGTGAACGACTGGGGCGGGGTGGGGGACACCGACCTGAGCTCGAGGTCCGACGCCAGAATCCTCGTGCGCGCCGGGATGGTGTTCCTGGCGACGACGACTTTGGTGCCCGTCGTGCCTGCGAGCAATGGCAGGCTCGCCACAGCGGCGGCCGTTCCAAACGCCAACACGGCGAGGATTGCGCCCACCACGATGTAGATCCGGCCGCGTCGCGGCCGCCCCATTCCGCCGCTCGAAATTGCCATCTAGTCGGTCACAGGCTCACACGGTGCGCCGAATACCGCAAATTCACTCGACCAGCACGGCTTCGACGAGAGCGGTATTGATGCCGGCATCGCTGCCGACGGTGATTCCACCGCCGGCTGCCGCCGATAAAGAAAGGCTGCCGCAAGAGATCGTGCCGGCGATCATGCTCGAGCCGTTGTCGACGAGGGTGCAGGCCCCAGGCCAATAGACAGAGCCCAGCAGCCACGCATCGGCGGCCGCCCCCTTGATGGCAATCTGCCCCGTGTTGGTCGCCGCGGCCCAGATCGTCAGGTTCCAGCACGAACGATCGCCAACCGGGCACCAGGCGGACCCGGCGCAGCTGGCCGCGTCGAGGGCGCTTGGGGCGCTCGAGCACGGAGCGGCAAACCAGGTCAGGTTGTTGGACGGGTCCGCCCCGACGTTCGGCGGGCATGCTTGAAGTGAGCAGGGAGGAGACCCGAACTGGCAGCCTCCGCCGCAGCTCGCGCCACCGCCGGCCACGCAGGTGCCTGTGGCGAACCCGGCCTGGTTGACAAACTCCAGGGTGACGTCGCGCGCCAGCAGGATTCCCCCATTGAGGCAGACGCCGCCGCCGCCCGCGAATCCAGATCCGTTGAAGTAGTAGAAGCCTGGGTCGAAGACGGCGCCCGCGGCTGCTGCCGAGGCAGTCTTGAAGGCGGCGATCGCAAGCGCCCATGTGGTCGGCACGGTGCTGGTAATCGTCTCGCTCGCAACAACGGTTCCGAGGTCGACCCGATACTCCGCGCTGAAACCGTTGGCCACGTCGTTGACCACGCTGTTCCAGCCGGCCCCTGGTGTCACTACCTGGCCGGCCTGCGGGTTGAACCCGTCTGATGTGATCACGAGCTCGTTGGCGAAGGCCATCGCTCCGCTGGTGGAAATGGTCGCTGTGGCCTGGTTGGCGGCTGCGGTGAAGGTGCCTGTCTGGTCTAGGGGCGAAACGGCGACCACGTTCCGCCACTCCGAAATCTGGGCCCGTGCGGCAACCGACCCTGGAGTGATGCTGAAGGTGACACTGGTGATTCCACCCGGATTGTTGGCGTAGTAAAAGATCTCGCTGTGCCCCGCACCGGCCTGGACAGCGCCGCCGGCGGAGGCCCATCCGGCCGGAGGCGTCGAGGGCTTGGTGGTCGGGTCGGTGTCTGACCGGATCTCTGCCACCAGGAGGGTGCCGGCCTGGCTGGCTGCCGGCAAGGTCGCGGTGACCGTCCTTTTAGTGCCGGGGCTCTCGGGCCCGACCTGGACGTTCGAGACTCCACCGCCGGTCAAACCACCCAGGTTCAAGTAGCCATAACAACTTGGCTTGAAGTGGTAAAAGCCGCTGGCATCCTTGACGGGCGCGGGGCCAAGCCCCGTGCCGATCGTCACACCGCCAACGACTATGTTCGGGTAAGCGGCTCCAGCTGCGCAAGCGGCGCCGCCCGTACCTTGCAGCGTGGCTACCGCGTTTGGATCTAAGTTCGGTTCGGGAGGCAGGCTCGCGGCCAGCGCCCCCACGGGCTGCAGCCCGGTACCCGCCGCGCAAGGGTTGGGATTGATGGTTTTGTCCCCGGCCGAGAGGTACGAGGTGGAGGCGGCGGCGCAGGCCGGCGCGGTGTGGCCGCTCACCTCGAAACCGTCGGAGCAGATGGCGCTGGACGAGCCGGTGTTTGAGGCCGCCACGCATGTGCCCGGGGCCGTCCAGGTCTGCCCGTCCGCGTAGACACTTACGTTGCCCAGGTCGGAATATGTCCCGGACGCGGCGTCGAAGCGAGCGTGTGCGTAAAGCGCGCAGGTGCCGCTTCTGGTGATGAGGTTTTGGGCGACGATGCTGCCCGCGACGTTGACCTGGCCGCTCGTACACGTCAGGTTGGTGGCCGAGATCGCAGGCACGGAGCCCTCGAGCGCCTGCGCGACCGCGCGGCGTACGACGGTGGTGCTGGTCGAACCGACCTCCGCGCCGAATGAGATGGGCAGGGTCAAGGTCAGGATCACCTCGACCTGCTGCTGGTGAGCCCGATACGGGTAGTTGATCATCGCGGTGAGGCCACCGGCGAAGGTGTCATTTCCGACATAGGGGGTAGCGCAGGTGCCGGCGGTGACGGTGAGGCTCCCGGTGCGCGTTCGTCGCGCGGCAAGGAAGTTGTCAGCCTGTGTGATGATGGCGGTGGCTTTCGCCGCGTCGCAGCCGACGCCGACTTTGAGCGCCGAGTCGAGCGCGGACGAATCGGCGAGCTCCTGCAGCTGATTCTTCTGCCATTCATCGGAGCCCGCGAGGAGGACCAGGGCCGCCGAGCCGATCAATGCGAGCAAGGCGACGGCCACGAGCACCATCACCTGGCCGGACTGTGAACGCCGGGCCTTGCTCAAAACTCGAGCCGGCCCACAGTCTGCGAGTCGAAGACGATGGAGGTCGGTATGCCCAGAAAGCGCGCGAGCACAGGCTGCCATTTCAGCTTCAGGTCGACCACCACGCGTTGGTGTCCTGGGATCCGCACAGCGCTGCCGCTCGCGGCGGCGCAGCTTGGGCAGCTCCACCGCGTGGCCGCGTTTGTCGGATCGAGCTCGTAAATGAACACGTAAACGGTGTTGTTGTTTGCGCCAGCCGACAGCGTGATGGTTCCGGGCTGCGTCGGATCCGCATTGGCGGCATAGGTTCCATAAGTCGGTGGCGCGGCGGTCGCCGTCGAATCCAGGTACACGACAGTGGCGCCTAGCGAGTCCATGAGGTGCGCGCCGGTGACGATCGACGTGAGACCACATGGCGCGGCAAGCGCGGTGCAGCTGGGCGGGAGTGTGTTGGATCCGCTGAAGTACTCGAGCGAGGCTTGGCGCGCCATGTCTCTCGACGCGCCTGAGAGAAGCCCGTACAGGAGAAGGCCGCGGCCCATGTCCACGGTGGCGCCGATGATGAGCAGGACCACGGGCGCGATGAGCGCGAACTCAACCAATGCCTGGCCGCGGTTTTTCACCACGATGTTGTCGTCTTGCTCGAGCCCGAGATGGTGATGCGGCCGCCAAATAGGTTGAGGTCGTTGAAGCCGTAATAGACGTAGACGTCGATCTCGGACTGATAGCGCGGGTTTGCCGTGCCCATGCAGTTCAGGCTGGTCCCGCAGTAGACGACGATCACGGCCTGCCCCCCGGTCGGGTTGGTGAAATCGGTGCCGCTGACGAACGGTGGAGCGTGGGCGACGAGGGTCGGGCAGCTGACGTTGGTGGTCACCGTCGCGAGGTCGGCGGTGATGATGCTGCACATCGAGGCGAGGCCAGGACCGTCGGTGACGGTCGTCTTGCCTGCCACGTGTCGCGCCGCGTCCCGCGCGGCGTCCGAAGTGGCGATCGCATACGCGTACCCCCGGCCCAGCTCGAGCACGCCGGCCACGAGCACCATGAGGATCGGTAGTGCGATCGCAAACTCGACGAGTGCTTGCCCCCGAGAACGCGAGCGGCGCCTACCCACTTAGTTTCAGGTTCGCCATGATCACGCGAGCGAGCTCCGTGGCCCCGCGCGACACAAGCGATGAGGCGTCACGCTGCAGGACGAGGCCGCCCGCGAGCGTCGCGTCCTCAGGTCGTGAATCGTCGAAGCCGACTGTCACCGACATC
>DATCPW010000012.1:0-14029 GCA_036569865.1 Candidatus Dormiibacterota bacterium | reverse complement strand
CACCACCAGCTCCTCTTCGATCCGCGCCGCGGAGTGGCCGTCGTCTGCCGGGCAGTACGTCTCCAGCGCGAAGACCATGCCCTCCTTGATCTCCACGGGGTCCTTCAGCGAGTTGAGGCGGCTGATGATCGGGCGCTCGTGCAGCGCCACCCCGAGCCCGTGTCCAAACTGGAGCGCGAACGCCTCCATCTCGCTGTCGAACCCGAACTCCTGCGCCTTCGGCCAAACCTTGGCGATCTCGTCGGTGCTCACGCCCGGCTTCACGAGCTCGATGGAAGCGTCGATCCACTCGCGCGCCTGCTTGTAAGCATCGCGCTGGCTCTGCGTCGCGCGCCCGACGTTGAACGTCCTGTAGTAGCAGGTGCGATAGCCGTTGAACGATTGGATGATGTCGAAGAAGGCCTGATCGCCAGGACGGATCAGCCGGTCTGAAAAGACATGCGGGTGGGGATAGCCTCGCTCGCCGGAGACTGCGTTGATGGCCTCGACGTCGTCCGAGCCCATGTCGTAGAGCTGCTTGTTGGCGATCGCCACGAGCTCGTTCTCGCGGATCCCGGGCTTGAGGGCCTCGAAGATCGTCTGATAGACGCCGTCCACCATCGCGGCCGCCATGCTCAGCAGGGTGATCTCGTCCTTTGACTTGATCTGGCGCGCGTCCAGCATCGCTTGCTGCCCGTCCACCACCTTGATGCCGCATTTCTGCAGCGCGAAGATCATCGGCAGCTCGGCGATGTCGACGCCCAACGGCTCGCCGGCGACGCCCTGCTCCTGCATGATCTCCTTCACCGTTCGGGCCAGGTCGTCTGACAAACCGGCCTCAGGCGCGACCGAGCCTCGCAAGCCAGTCATGCCGGCGCGCGAGTTTTCAGGCCGCAGCCACGGGGCGTGCAGCCGGTGAACCTTCGCGGCCGATCCGAAATCCCACAGGATCGGCTCGCCTTTGGGTGTGAGCAATGCGAAACGGGCCACCTTGTCACGCGCCCACTCGCCGATGTGCGTGCTGGTGATGTAGCGGATGTTGTTCATGTCGAACACCAGCACCGCGCCAAGCCCGGCGTTCGCAATCGCATCGCGCGTGCGCTTCAGCCGGTAATCGTGAAGGCGGCGGAAATCGACGCGCTCCTCCCAATCGACGCTCATCCGTCCGGGCGCGGGCAGCGAGGCGACCGGGAATTCAGCTTTGGACATGCTTGCCGCCCTTGTCTTCCAGCCCATCGGAGACCTTTCGGTTTTCGGGCACCAGCTTGAGGTTGGCGCCCCACGCTTCCATTTGCAGCAGGGCGGCGAAATCCGCATCGCCCAGCTCGAAGCCGATCATGTTGGTGACGATCTGATGGACGAGCGCAGCCACCGGCATCGGAACGTCATGCTTACGGGCGGCCTCGAGACCGAGCTCGAAGTCCTTGCGAAGTAGCTTGCCGGTGAAGGTGGGCGTGAAATCAAGGTTGACGAATGCCGGCGTCTTGTATCGCGTGAAGGTGGACCCCATCACGCTGCCATTGAGGAACTCGAGGTAGTCGGCGCGCGAAACCCCACCGCGTTCGGCCAGGACTGTCGTCTCGGCCATGATCTGGGTGACCACGCCCAGCACGAGGTTGTGACAGATCTTGACCAGGCGCGCGAGCTCGCCATCGCCGACGTAGCTGACGGTTCCCCCGAGCATCTCGAGGTAGGGGAGGGACAGCTCAAACGCCGCGCGCGGACCGGAGACTGCGATGCTGAGGCGTCCTGCCCGTACCACCTTTGGGTTTCCGCTGACAGGAGTGGCAAGGAGGGCGCTGCCAACCTCTGCGGCCTTCGCGCGGACTTTCTGCGATACGTCCATCGACACAGTTGACGAGTCGATGATCACAGCCGGGACCGGACCTCCGTTCGAAAGCAGGCCGTCGGGTCCGATCGTCACCTCGGCGAAGTCCTGCGAGCCCGCCACCGACGTGAACACGATTTCGCGGTCGGCGAGGTCGGCGGGGCGATCGACAAGCGTGGCGCCGAGCTTTACAAGCGGCTCGGCTTTCGCCTTCGTCCTGTTGTAGACGGCGACGTCACAACCGCGTTCGAGGAGCCTGGTCACCAGGGCGTAGCCCATCCGGCCGGTGCCGATCCAACCGAGCCTGTGCTTCGAGGGCTTCATGGTTTTCGACATTGCCTCCCGGCGCCTGCCAACCGAAGGGGCAGGGTGAGCGCAAACGTTTGTCTACCATACCAGCGCATTTTTCGACCTGTCAAACCTCCGCTACTCCGCCGGGCTTCGCTGTGCAGATCGCCCGACCAGCTGCTCATCGGCGCCCGCGTGGCTCGAGCCTCTGACCACGAGCTGGGGCGCGAAAACCACTCGCCTCGGCGTCAGCACACCAGTCTCGATCTGCTCGAGCAATATGCGCGCGGCCACGCTTCCGAACTCGTGTATCGGCACATGGACTGTGGATAGGCCGGGGATCAAGCGGCCGGCGAGCGGGATGTCGTTGTAGCCGACGATCGCGAGATCGTCGGGAATGTGCAGCCCGTGCTTGCGCGCCGCGCCATACGCGCCGACCGCCGCCATGTCGGTCACCGCGAAGACGGCGGTCGGAGGGTGATTCAATGACAGGAGGCTGTCCATGGCCTGCGCGCCGCCCTCCTCGACAAAGCCCGATTCGACGATCAGGGCGGGGTCGGCGAGGATCTCCGCTTCGGCCAGCGCAGAGAGGTAGCCCTTGCGGCGCAGGACGCCTGTGCTGACCGTCGGCTGGCCGGCCAGGTGGCCGATTCGAACGTGGCCGAGGCCGATCAGATGCTGGGTCGCGAGGGTCGCGCCCATCACGTCATCTGAGCCGACGAACGGGTCGACACCGTCCTCGCTGAACCGATTGACGAGCACGTAGGGCGTGCGCTGGTGGCGCAGCCACCTCACAGCCGGGTCCTTCAAGAACGTGCTGGCAAGGATCACTCCGTCGACACGGCGAGCCGCGAGGCTGTGCAGGTGAGCCCGCTGGCGCTCGGGGATGCCGTCCGTGTTGCAGAGGAGCACCTGGTACCCGCGCGGCGTCGCGCCATCCTCGATGCCCCGGAACATGGCTGCGAAGAACGGGTTTGTGATGTCGGGGATGACCACGGCCAGCACCAGCGTCTGGCGCAACTTGAGCCCGCGGGCCACGCCGTTGGGCCGATATTCGGTCTCGCGCAGCAAGGCCTCGATGCGCGTCCTCGTCGTCGCTGCGATGCGAAGGCCGGGATCGTTGTTGGCGACGCGCGACACGGTCGATGGGTGTACCTGAGCCCTTGCCGCGAGCTCTTTTAGCGTTACCGGCATGGCGCGCAAGGTTGCATTGACATTTCGTTTCGCCCGTGCCTAACATAGGGCAATCGTTTGTTCACCGCAACCCGCCGCGCTCCTGCAGCGCTTGCGGAGCCGAAATCCGGCGAACTGGCGTGGCTCGTGCCACGGCGGCGCCAACTCGCCGGAGCAGAGCGGCTTCTTCCGGCCGGTGGAGGGCTGGTCTTCATACCGGATGCCCATCGAGGGCCTGTACCAGACCGGAGCCTGCACCCATCCGGGCGGCTCCGTCTCCGGCCTGCCGGGGCGCAACTGCGCCGAGGTGCTCCTGCGCGACCTTGGGTCGAGCCTCGAAGAGGCGATCGCCGGCACCAGGATTGCGGCTTCATGACAGCGAACGAAACGACCAACCGAGTGCAGGTGGCGGCGCACCACTGGCGTCCGCGATTCGTGGCCAACGGAATCGACGTCAACGACTTCGACGACACGGTTGCAAAAACCACCGAGTGGAAGGATTGGGCGCCCAACTGGAAGGCAGTTGGAGAGATGCACGAGGCGCTGGGCCGGGAAGCCGAGGAGCGCGGGCGGTGGGTCTCGGCGGCGCAGGCCTACCAGCGAGCTGCCTGGTGCTGGCATCTCGGCAAGTTCCTGTGGTTCGAAGACGCGGCGCTGCATGGCGAGCTGCGGGACAGGTCGGTCGGCATCTATCGAAAGGCGCTGCTCCACCTGAAGCCTCCCGCGGAGCGGCTAGAGGTTCCGTTTGAAGGGGGCATGATACCCGGCAACCTACGACGCCCTGAGGATTCCGATCGCCCACCACTGGTCCTGATAGTGCCGGGCCTGGACTCCTCCAAGGAAGAGCTGTTCGCGATCGAGGACGACTTTCTACGCCGTGGGCTGGCGACGCTGACGATCGACGGTCCCGGCCAGTCCGAGAACTCTGTCAACTTCGCGATACGGCCCAACTGGGAGACGGTGATCACGCCGCTGCTCGATCACCTTGCGGGTGCCGATCTCGGCGTGGACCAGGACCGTATCGGTTTGATGGGGATCAGCATGGGCGCGATCTACGGGCCGCGAGCTGCCGCGTACGAAAAGCGCATCAAGGCTCTGGTCGGCCTGGCGGGGCCTTACAACCTCGGCGAATGCTGGGATGCGCTCAACCCGCTCACGCGAGGTGGGTACGTCTTCTACACGAAGTCGGCCGATGAGGCGGAGGCGAAACGCAAGGCTTACACGCTGAACCTCGAAGGCATCCTCGACAAGGTCACCCAGCCGCTGCTTGTGATCCACGGCGGCAAGGACCGACTGTTCCCGCCGGCGGACGCCGAGCGGATCGCGCGTGAGGCAGGCAACGCCACGCTGGTGATCTACCCGGACGGCAACCACGTGTGCAACAACATCGCCTACAAGTACCGCCCGCTGATGGCGGACTGGCTGGCCGCCCAGCTCTCTTAGCCGCCGGCGCCTGCTCCTGGAGGTCCGCCAAATCCTCCGCGGCCGAAGCCGCCGCCGGTGGTGCACGTGCCTGACGGGCCGGCGGGCGTGATCGTGACCGACGTCGCCTGCACGTTGCCCGCCGCATCACGCGCCCCATTGGCGCGAACGCACTGGCCGTTCTGAAGCGCCGCCGCGGTCACGTCCGCAGTGTCGGTGATCGTCGCCGCCGAAGCGACAGTGATCGTCTGGCTGTTGCCCGCTGCGGTTTTCACGGTGACTGAAGTGCCGCTGGCCGCGGTGACCTCTCCGGTAACGAAGGCCGCGTTCGGCTGAGCGCTCGGGCTCGGACGTGGCGTCGCGTCAGCCGGCGGGGTCGCCCCAGGGGTTGCGCCCGGCGCGAACGGTCGTGCCGCGCAGCCGGTTGCGGTCTTCGGCGAGACGCGCACGTTAGTAGCGGTGATGGCTCCCGAGGCCGCGTCCTTCTGGCCGTTGGCCACGATGCACGATCCCTTGGTGATGTCGGCCAGCGTGGCGATCGAGGTCTTGGTGTACGTGGTGGTTGCGGTGACGGTGACCGTGGTGTCGCCGTTGGGCCCGCTGAGGATCAGCGTCTGGCCGTTGACCTGGACCAGCTGGCCGGAAGCGCCGTTACGGAAAGCGTTGCCGCCCGATGGGCTTGGCGACGTCTTCGCTGCCGATGCTGGGCTGCCACATGCGGCAAGCACAAATGCAGCCACAGCGACAAGCGGGAGCGAGCGATTCACAAATATGTCTCCTTCACTGCGCGCGAAGCGCTTCGATTGGCGCGAGCCTCGCTGCCCTGAGCGCCGGATAAACCCCGAAAACGAGCCCGACGGCGACGGCGACGGCCACTGCGATCAGCACCGGCAGCGGCGTGATGGTCACTGCGATGTTGGCGGCGCGAGGGACTATGTAGCCGGCCGCCAGTCCCGTGGCGACCCCGAGCAAGCCTCCGACAGCGGTGAGGACGCCGGCCTCGATCACGAACTGTCTGAACAGGTCGCCGGGCGTCGCGCCCAGGGCCTTGCGCAGGCCGATCTCACCGGTCCGCTCGGTGACCGACACCAACATGATGTTCATCACGCCGATCCCGCCGACCAGGAGCGAGATGGCCGCCACGCTGGCCAGCAGGATGGTGAGGGTCTGGGTCACCGCCTGGGCCGTGCTCAACACCTGCGTCGACGACGTGATCGAATAGTCTGCCTGCGTTGCGTCGGTGATGTGGTGGGTCTGTAAGAGCACCTGGTTTGCCTCCAGGTAGGCGGATCCCAGCGTGGACTGGCTGGTCGCACTGAGCAGGATCCGCTGTACTGAACCGACGCCTCCGACGAGCTCGCCCTGGGCCGTGGTGATCGGAACCACCGCGAGGTCGTCCTGGTTGCCAAAGCCCTGGCTGCCCGCGCTGGCCAGGATCCCGATCACCTGGAATGGGATCTGCTTGACGGTGATCAAGTCCCCAACCGCCGCGCCGAGATTAGAGGCGGTGGTCGCTCCCAAGACGATCACGTGAGCTTGCGAGCTCACGTCCGATGCTGTGATGAACGAGCCGGTGCCGATGTCGCGTGAATTTGCCAGCAGCCAGTCGGCGGTGCTGCCAGAGACCGTTGTGCTCCAGTTACTGGATCCGCTCACCAGCGATTCTCGGCCCTGGGTGACCGGCGCAACTGCGGCCACGTCGGGCGCGTTCTGGTGGTCGAGGAGGCCCGCGACGTCGGACATGGTCAACGTGTTGGCGGTGCCGCCGCCTCCGAAGACGCCGCCCGCAACGGTGCTGCCCGGTGAGATGGTCAGGAGGTTGGTGCCGAGAGAGGAGATTCGCGCGGTGACGCTGTCGGATGACGCCTGCCCAATGCCGACCGTGGAGATGACGGCGGCCACCCCGAAGAGGATGCCCAAAGTCGTCAGCACGGATCGCAGGCGATGCCCGAGCAGGCTCCGCAAACCCGTCTCGATGGTGTGCAGGAGGCTCACGCGGCGACTCCGTGGACCAGCCGCCCGTCGCGCATGACCACTGTGCGCTGCGCCACCGGCGCGACCTCGGGGTCGTGCGTGATGATGACGATGGTGCGGCCCTGGCGGTTCAGGTCTTGCAGGATCGCGAGCACATCGCGACTGGCGGCCGTGTCGAGGTTGCCGGTCGGCTCGTCGGCCAGGATCAGATCAGGGTCGGTGACCAGGGCCCGGGCGATCGCAACCCTCTGCTGCTGGCCGCCCGAGAGCTGCGTCGGACGGTGGTCGACCCGATTGCTGAGGCCGACCTGGTCGAGCGCGTGGAGGGCGAGGGCTCGCCGGTCCTTCTCACCTCTATATAGAAGAGGAAGCTCGACGTTTCGCCACGCGGGGAGCTTGGGCAGAAGCTGGAACTGCTGGAAGACAAACCCGATCCTGCGGTTGCGAACGTGCGCGAGCTGCGTCTCGTTGAGCCGGCTCACGTCCTCGCCGCCAAACCAGTACCGCCCCGAGGTGGGGGTGTCGAGGCAGCCGAGGATGTTCATCAGCGTCGATTTGCCGGAGCCTGACGGCCCCATCACGGCGAGCAGCTCCCCTGCGGCGACGCTGAGCGAAAAGTCGTCCAGCGCGACTACGGCCGCGTCGCCAGAACCGTAAATCTTGGTGATCGATTGGAGGCGGATCAGGTGGTCGGCTTCGGTTTGAGGGGGGACGTCCCCCCTAGGAGCGCCGGGCCTGGCTGAGCCAGATCCCGGCGCACCCCCATGCTGGATCACCCGCCACCTCGGTTGAATCCGCCGCCAGTGCCACGATTGCCGCCGCCTCCGAGGACCGTTCCCGCGCCCCCGCTGCTCGGTACCGAGCTGGTGACCACCGCGATGACCACCACCTGGTTGAGCTTGAGACCCGACAGGATCTCGGTCCGGATCGGGTCCGAAGCGCCGACCTGCACCGACACGGACTGGGGCGCGCCGTTGACGAGTATCTGAACGGTGCTCCCCGCAGCCGTCGTGTGAACCGCGCTCGTAGGCACCGTCAGGACGTGCACGACCTGCTTGACCACGATGCTTGCGGTTGCCGAGATGCCGGGCTTGATCGAGTTGCTCGTGTCGGTGAGCTGCGCGGTCACGCCGAAGGTGGCGACGCCCGATGTGACCGTGGCCGCCGGCGATATCGCAGTGACCTTGCCGAGCAGTGCTTGGGTCGAGCCCGCAGGGATCACCTGCACCGTCTGGCCTTCAGCCACCAGGTTGACCTGGGCGTCGCTTACAGTCCCTGTCACCTGGTAGGCGCCGGGGGTGTAGACGACGATCGCGTAGGTGGTGCCGGCGCCGGTAACCGATTGGCCGGCCTGGATGTTGACCTGCGAAACGATGCCGTCGATGGGGGACACAATCACGGCGCCGGACAGCTGGTGCTTCAACGTGTTCACGTTGACCTGTGCGATCTGGACCTGCGCCGCGTCGATCTGAATCGTCTGCGGCGATGTGCTCGCCAGCAGGGCGGCGAGCGAGCTCTTGGCCGCGGAGAGCTGCTGCTTGGCGGACGCCAGCTGCGCGGCGGCCTGGTCGTTGCTCTGCCGGGCTTTCACCTTTACCGACGCCAGGGCCTGCTGATCGGTTGCGAGCTTCGCCTGGTCCTGCGAGCACGCCGGCAGCGAGGGGCAGTCGGCAGCCACGTTCAGGGTGTCCTGGTCGACCACGGCCTGGGCGGCCGCGACTGACTGCGCGTTGATAGCTTTTGTATCGGCCAGGCTGATCGTTGCGCTGTTGACGGAGACCTGGGCCTGCGCTACCGGGTTCTCCGCGGAAGCCAGGTTCTGAGCGGTCGGGCCTGCCTGGTCTTGCACCAGCTTCGCCACCGCCGAGGCGAGAGTCGCCTTGGCCTGCGACAGCTGCGCCGCCAGGAGTGTGGAGTCCTGTGCCGCCAGCGTCTCGCCCTTGACGACTGTTTCACCGACAGTTGCCGTCACGGACTGGACGGTGCCTGCAGCAGCGAAATTGAGGTCGGCTTCGGTGACCGGGGCGAGGTTGCCGGCCATGCCGATCGTCTGGGTGATGGTCCCGTACGCGACCGGCGCCGTTCTGTAGGTGGTGGTCACCTTGCCGGCCTGTACGTAAATGGCGGTGCCGCCGAGGATGGCGAAAACCAGGACCAGCGCGGCGAGGACTCTTCGCTTCAAGAGATTGGAAAGCATCCGTGCCCGCATCGGCGCACCGAGGAAGGACAAGCGTGCTAAGGCCATGTGGCCAAGATCGGGGTCGGGACTGTGACCATGTTGGGAGAAGCCTGAGAAACTGCTGAGTCTTTACCCGCTTTGTAACTTTTGTGTAACGTTCGCGGTCAGGCCGCGGCGATGTGCTCGGCGACCACCAACAGCGCGGCCAGAATTAAAAGGAGGCCGGCGATCCGGCCGGCGGCCTGCCGCGCATTTTCTGCAAGCCGAGATCCAAGCCGCATCCCGAGCTGCGCGGCGAGGAAGGCCTGCACCGCGATGAGCCCAATCAATAGAAGGAGCGGCAGGCGCAGCAAACCGACTCCAAAACCGATTGCGAGCTCATCCACGCTGATTCCTAACCCCAGGACCAGAACAGGCCAGCCACGCGCCGACTCCAGAAGCTGCACTTTGCGCTCGTCGTCGTCCTCGGCATCGCCCGACCGGAGCATCAGGACGCCGATCACCGCAAGCACCGCCGCCGCGAGGTAGTTGGCCCAGCCGCCAATGGCTGCCCCGATCGCGGCGCCGCCGAGGAAACCGACCAGCGGCATCCCCGCTTCGAACGCGGTGAGGATGAGGCTGGTCCGCAACCGCTCCCGTTTAGGGATTCCGGCCGCACCCAGGGCCGTGCCCAGCACGAAAGTGTCGATCGCGAGCGGCAGGATTAGGCCGGCGATCGTGAGGACGCGGAGCACTCCGGAGAAGTTAGCGCGTGTGGTGGCGGGCGATGGCCTGCTTGAGCGTCTCGACCACGCGACTCAGGTGCTCCCTCATCGCGGCTTCGCTACGGTCTGGATCGCGCGACGCGAGGGCTTCGACGATTGTTGAGTGCTCGCGCAGCGAGCGGTCGGGACGGCCTGGCTGGAGGATCGTGCGGTACTGGAACCTGATGCTCTGCGATTTGAGGTTGGCGACAAGCGTCGACGCCACGGCCTGGTCGGCGATGGCCCAGATCATCTCGTGGAAGCGCGAGTTGAGCTCCGAATATCCGAGCGGGTCGCCAGCCTCGACGCGGGCGGTCATCTCTTCCAGGATTTGGCGGAGGCTCCTTACATTGCCGGGGGTGATCCGCGTGGCTGCGTGCCTCGCGAGCATCTGCTCGAGCGCGACCCGCACCTCCTCGATCTCCAGCGCCTCCCGGTCCGAGACGAGTCGCACCCGCGCTCCGCGATTCGGCTGGCGCTCGACCAGGCCTTCCTGGTCCAACCTGACCAGGGCCGCCCGGATCGCTGTTCGCCCAGCGCCGAAAGTGCGGGCGAGGTCCGCTTCAACCAGCCGCTCATTCGGCTGGAAGCGGCCGTCCACAATCGCCTCTCGAAGCTTCAGGTATGCGCTCGAACCGCCTCGAGCCTCTTTTTCGGCTGAACGGGCCGGAACTTCAGTCACTGCCTGCGTTGTGGTTGCCATGTTCCGATTTCCTTGCCGGTAAGAATATGCGGCAGTTCAGCCGGATTGTGCATAGAATTGTCGACAATCGATTGTCCAGCTCAGTCTCTTAGCGAGGAGCGAAGGTGAACAAGACTCAACCAGGCGTCCGTCACCGCTTGAACCGACCCGGGCTGATCGCCAGTGTCGCCACCCTTGTGCTGCTTGCCGCGTGCGGCGGAACCACTTCGACCGGCGGGCTGGGCTCTGGCCCGCTGCTCGTCGGCGTCCTCGCCCCCTTCTCGGGTGCCGACGCCAGCTTCGGTCCCCGGTACCTCGCCGGCTGCTATGCGGCCTCGCTCTCGATCAACGGCGCCGGTGGCATCGGCGGCCGCCAGGTGGGCTGCCAGCAGTTCGACACGAAAGGCGAGCCGGCCGACGCAGTGCCGGCCGCGAACTCGATGATTGCCGGCAACTCGAATCTCATGGGCGTGGTCGGCTGCACGTCCGACGAGGCGTCGACAGTGGTCCCGATCCTTGACCGCTCCCACATTCCCATGTTCTGCATGACCGGCCAATCGGAGTTCAACAAGGCCACCGCCAAGTACTTCCACCGGCTCGTCCCGGCAGACTCATTCGACGCATACGCGATGATCGGCAGCGCGCTCTTCGGCCCGGGCCACCCGCCATACACGAGGGTCGCACTGGTCTTCGGAGACGACATTGGCTCGCAGACATTCGTCGGCCCCGCGGTCGCCGCGCTGAACAAGCTCAATGTGACGATCGCAATCAACCAGGCGATCAAGCTTGGCGCCCCTTCGTACCGGACCGAGGTTGCCAAATTGCTGCAGGCAAACCCCGATGTCATCCTCACTGAAACCATCGGATCTGCCGGCACGTACATGAAAGAGCTAAAGCAGCAGAACAACGGCAAGGTGATCCCGTTCATCGGGACATCCGCCACCATCGACCCGGTTTGGTTCAAGCAGGTGAAGGACGCCATAGGACTTACCGACTTTCTAGCCAAGTACCAGGCCGTAGACCTCAAGCTCACCTTGTCGGGATCCGGTTACGACGAGTTCGTGACCCAGCTGACGGCCGCCGACTCGAAGTTCGGGGGCTCGAAGGCGCTCACCTACAAGGGCAAGAGCCCCACGGTCCACCTGTACGACGGGATCATCATGACCGCGCTGGCCATGGTCGCGGCCAACAGCGCCGATCCCACTGTCTACAACCCGAAGATCATCGACATCGCCAATGGGGTCACCGGCGCCACCGTGGTCAGCACCTTCAAGGAGGGTGTTGACGCGCTCAAGGCCGGCAAGTCGATCCGGTACGTAGGCGCAGCCGGCGAGAACAACTTCAACCAGTACAACAACTCGCAGCAGGGCTACAACCTGGTCACGATGGACAAGGATGGCAACGAGGTTGTCCTCGGCTCGCTGTCCGAGACCCAGACCCAGTCGATCATCGACGCGGGCGGCGGAGCATAGCCCGACCACCTAGCCACAGGAGCCAGGCGCCGTGGAACTTTATGTAGCGGCGCTTGGCTTCGGACTGATCAGCGCCTCTGTGATCGCGATCGCAGCAGTGGGCTTCACCATGCAGTTCGGGATCACGAACATGATCAACCTCGCGTATGGCGAGGTGATGATCGTCTGCGCCTACGTCGCCTTCTACGTGAACCAGGCCGGCGTCAACGTCTGGGTCGCCATGATTGCCGCCGCCCTGGCGGGTTCAGTGCTGTCCTTCTTGTTGAACCGATTTCTGTACGCGCCTTTTCAGCGCAAGGGAACCAACCTGATCGGCATGGTGATCATCTCCCTGGCGGCGTCGCTGATCCTCGCCAACATCCTGCTGGCGATCGTCGGTTACGGAACGGCCGCGTACCAGGTGGACCAGGGCCCTCTCCTGCGCTGGAACGGTCTGGTGCTGACGACCGCCCAGATCGCGATCATCTTTGTCGCCGCGATCCTGATGCTTGCCGTCCACGGCCTGCTGAGGTACACGCGACTTGGCAAGGCCATGCGCGCCACCGCGGCCAACCCCACGCTGGCCCGCAACTGCGGCATTCCGACCCAACGCGTGATCGATCTGGTCTGGCTTGTCACCGGAGCCCTGTGCGGCGTCGCGGGCGTGGTCGCCGGGATGAACTCGGAGAATTTCGCCGTCGCCAGCGGGGCCGCCTACCTCATCACGATCATCGCGGCGGCGGTGCTCGGTGGGGCGGGCCAGCCATATGGCGCGATGATCGGGGCCCTCATCATCGGTATCGTGACCGAGCTCAGCGCTGCGGCCATCGCCCCCGAGTACAAGGAGGTCGTGGCCTTCGCGATCCTCGTCCTGGTGATGGTGCTGCGCCCGCAGGGCCTGCTGGCAAAGCGCGGCGCACTGGCGGCGGCCGGATGAACAGCTACTACGCGGCCACGCTCCTGGTCTACGCCGGCGTCGATATCATCGCCTGCCTCGCGCTCAACCTGCAGTTCGGCATCTCGGGCATCGTCAACTTCAGCTTCATCGTGTTCCAGGCGGTTGGGGCGTATACCGCCGCCGTGATGTCGATGCCGCCCGACACCGCCAACGGCGCCTACCAGTTGTATGTCGGCGGGTGGCAGCTTCCGTTCCCGATTCCCTGGCTCGGCGGCGCGCTGGCGGGCGGGCTTCTCGCCATCCCGGTCGGCCTGGTCGTGCTCAGGAAGCTGAGGAGCGACTACCAGGCCATCTCCCTCCTCGTCCTTTCGGTAATCGTGAATTCCGTGATCACCAATGTTCGGCCGTTTCTGAACGGCGCAGCCGGAATCGCCCAGGTCCCAGGCCCGTTTTCCGACAAGATCGACCCGCTCAGCGATACCTACCAGCTCTTTTACGTCGGTTTGACAGTCCCGTGCGTGCTGCTGGTCTGGCTGGTGGCCTCGAGGATCGTCAACTCGCCGTTCGGGCGCAGCCTGCGGGCGATGCGCGAGCACGAGCTCGCGGCGACCGCAATCGGCAAGAACCCGGTCCAGCTCAAGATGACGATCTTCATCGTCGGCGGCGTCATCGCCGGCCTGTCGGGGGCGATCCTTGTCGGCTATATCGAGGTGTGGGCGCCGTCAGTCTGGCTTTACCCAGAGACCATCATCCTTTTTGCCGCGGTGATCGTCGGCGGTCGAGGCAACAACGTGGGAGCGATGCTCGGGGCGCTGCTCGTGCCTGTCGGCTTCTTCGAGGTGACTCGGAGATTACCCACGACCTTCGGCGGCTGGACACCTCCGCCCAACCTGATCCCGGCCATGGAGTGGGTGGCGATCGGCCTGCTCATCATCGCGTTCCTCTGGTTCAGGCCCGAGGGCGTCAGGCCCGAGCCTCGCCGCGTGTTCGCTGGCAGTCCCCCCGTGGAAGAGGTCGATCGTGCCCGCGTCACCTGATCAGCCGATGCTGGTCGCGCGCGACGTGCACCGTCACTTCGAGGGCATGCGCGCGGTAGACGGAGTGTCGATCGACGTTCCGAAAGGGAAGATCACCGGTCTGATCGGCCCTAACGGCGCCGGCAAATCGACCTTTCTGGCGGTGCTGGCAGGAACGTTGCCAGCGAGCAGCGGCAGTATCGTCTTCGACGGCGAGGAGATCTCGCCCCGGAAATTACAACTCGGTCCGATCGAGCTAGAAAAGCCCCTGTCTGCCCATCAACGGGCGCGACTCGGGCTCGTGCGCACTTTCCAGCTGCCCTCGGAATTCGCCCGCTTGACGGTGCTCGAGAACCTGCTCGTCGCCGCGCCCGACAATCGAGGCGACTCGCTCTT
>DATCPW010000011.1:0-6345 GCA_036569865.1 Candidatus Dormiibacterota bacterium | reverse complement strand
GTCGCCTAAACTTTTCCCCCACGGACAGGTGGCCGAGTCCGGTTGAAGGCGCGGCACTGGAAATGCCGTACAGCTGCAAGGCTGTCTTGGGTTCAAATCCCAACCTGTCCGCCAACCTGCCCTACAGGCTCGCTGCGGCTCCCGACTGTCTTCCCACCACCAGCGGGCCGTCCGGTCCCGCCACGATGCATGTGTCGGTCATGCCGATGAACAGGCCGTGCTCGACCACGCCGACCATCGCCTTCAGCTCAGCCGCGAGCGCCGGCGCGTTGGCGATGCCGTCGGCGAGCGTGAGGTCTAGGATCAGGTTGCCGTTATCCGTGATGTAGGGCGCCTCTTCCCCACCCCTCACGGTCAGGCTCGTCGCGACCGACGCCAGGCGGTGGGCGGTACTGCGCCACAAGAACCCCGACACCTCCACCGGCAGCACACCTAACCCGAGCTTCTTGACCACCTTGGATTCGTCGATGACCACGACGAACCGCTTTGACGCCGCGGCCACCAGCTTCTCGCGGAACAGCGCACCGCCCCTGCCCTTGATGAGGTTCAGCGCCTGGTCCACCTCGTCCGCCCCATCGACTGTGAGGTCGATCTGGCCGATGAGCTCGGTGACGATCGGGATGCCGTTGGCCGCCGCCAGATTCGCCGTGGCGCGCGATGTGGGCACCGCCCTCACCTTCATGCCTTCCCTGACCAGCTGTCCCAGGCCCTCGGTGAAGTAGTCGGCCGTGGAGCCGCTGCCCAGCCCGAGCAGCATGCCGTCGCGTACCAGCTCCAGCGCCTTTTCGGCGGCCGCTCGCTTGAGCTCGTCCTGCTCAGACAACGGCGCTTCGAATAGCTCTGATCCCGGCGGCAATCCCCTGCTTGTGGCCGAACACCGAGCTGCCCGCGACCAGCACCGTGGCGCCGGCCTTGACCACCAGCGGCGCGGTTTTGGCATCGATGCCGCCGTCGACCTCGATCTCCACGTCTGCCGACATCGCCCGCACTCTTCGTATTTTGTCGGGGCTCTGGGCGATGAACTTCTGGCCCCCGAAGCCAGGCTCGACGGTCATGACGTTGACGGTCGAGATGTACGGCAGGATCTCGCGCAGCGTCTCGACCGAGGTCGCCGGGTTGATGGCCACTCCCGCTTTCGCGCCCAGCTCTTTGATACGCATCACGGTGCGATACAGCGAGGTCGTCGACTCGACCTGCACCTCGATCAGCGTGGCGCCGGCCTTCGCGAACGCTTCGATGAACAGCTCCGCGTTGTCGATCATCAGGTGCGCTTCGATCGGCAGGTCGGTGACGCGCCGCACCGCCTCGACCACCATCGGGCCAAAGGTGAGGTTGGGCACGAAGTGGCCGTCCATCACGTCCACCTGGATGCGGTCGGCGCCCGCGCGCACCGCCTCCTTCACCTGCTCGCCCAGACGCGTGATGTCGGCGGACAGGATCGAGGGAACGACCTCGACCCTGCTCACCTGCCTGCCGCCGCGCGGTCGATCAGCCATCGTGCGCCCGCAATCATCCCCGATGGCACCTCATGCCGTTTCGCCAGGGCGACCGCCTTCGCCTTGCCCACGCCGGTCGCCAGGATGATCACCTGCCGCGCTCCCTGCAGGACGGGCAGCGTGAGCGTCACGCGCTCCGGCGGCGGCTTGGGAGAGTTCCTGACGCCAGCGACCAGTCCTTTCGCCTCCAGCACGGGGTGGCCGGGGAACAGGGACGCGGTGTGCCCGTCCTCGCCGATGCCGAGGACGACCACGTCCAGCGGCACGAGGGCCTTGATGGTTGACGAATACTCGGCGGCGCCTTCGTCGGGGCCGAGCTCGGCCGGCATGCGGTGCACAGTGGCCGGGGCCACCTTGTCGAGCAGGGTCGCCCTGGCCATCCTGTAGTTGCTGTCCGGGTGGTCAGGCGGCACGCACCGCTCGTCGCCGAACAGCACTGTGACCCTCCCCCACTCGACCTCGAACTCGGCCAGCAGCTCGTAGCACCGTGCCGGCGTGGTGCCTCCGGCCAGCACCAGCGTCCTCGAGCCTTCCTGGAGCGCCTGCGCGATCGCCTTCGCCCCCGCCTCCGCGACGTCCTCCGGCGTCTCCAGGACGGTGAACTCGCTCACCGGCTACAGGGCGCGCATGAGCTCGGCCGCCGCCGTCAGCGAGCGCATGTACACCGGGTCGTGCGCGCCTGTCGACAGCAGCTTGAGCAACAGGGTGGCCTCGTCCTCGATGTCGACCCGCTGCACGTGTCGCAGGGTCTCCGCGCCGCCGATGTCGATCATCGTCAGCAGGACGTGGTTCTCGCCACGGCGCCGCTCGCGGGTGAGGACAGTCGAGCTGTGCCGCCGCTCATCGCCCGGGAGCTCGCCTGTCGCCATATGGTGGAGGGCCTCGAGGTTGCGCTGGAGGACCTCGTGGTCCCGGGTGGCTGTGCGAAGCGCCACCTCCCGGCCCGCGTCGTCGTCGCCGCCCGGGCGGTGTCGATGCTGCAGCTCGCTGGGGCCGACCTCTGAGGTCAGCCGGTGATGCCGCTCCGGGTCGCGCTGCACGCTCAGCTGGAACGTGCGGCCGGCAGACGCCCCGGTGATGCGGATCGCGCTCACCTCGCCCTGGGCGAGGCCGGTCTTCAGCACGGACCTGAAAGCAACCTCCAGCTGCCGGCCCCCCTCCATCTCGAAGTGTGCCGCGAGCACGCCGCCCTTCCCACCGACCGCCCTCTTGACCTTCCAGCCCAGCGCCGAGGCGAGCCAGCCGATCAACAGGGCGGCCGCGATGCGGTTGCCCCGACCCTCCCCGACGTAGTCGACTCCGACTTCGGCGATTCCCTTCATGTAGTCGCGCCTGTCCTTGGGCTCGAAGAACTCGGCGATCGCCTCGCGCCAAGCCTCGAGGCGGGCCCACTGGAAATCGGCCACCCCCAGCGCACGGTGCGCGCTGAGGGCGAGATCTGCCAGGCCGAGGAACGACTGGTAAGGCCGGTCGAAGCGCGCCGAATCGACGACAAGGGCGTCGCAGATCCTGATGGCGTCGAGCAGCTCTCGGGTGCCGAAGGGCGGCGTGTCCAGCCACCAGAGGTACACCGGCACTCCGCTCAGCAGGAGCGGGTCGACGAGCGCGGCCAGGTGCTCCCCTGCCGCGCCGCGGACGTGCAGCCCGACGACCTCGCACTGCGCGTGCACGGTCGAGGACGGGCTCAGCGGGTGCGTGGCGATGCTGGCATCGATCCGTCCGGTGCGCACGTTGACCTCTTCGCGGACGATGATCGCCATGTGCGGGTGATGTGCCGCGATCGCGACGCTTGCGCGCTGCGCACGGGCCTCGTCCTCGCTGTCGGTGGCGACCGCCACCAGTGTCATCACGCAGTTTCGGGCGCGAGGATGCTCGTCGTCCCCGACGTCGCTCTGGGCGAATTTCCTGCGGATGCCACTGAGGGCGCCCAAGACATCGCCGATCGTCACGGCCTCACCTTGCCACGCCACATCTGGCACCAGCACGGAGCTCACGGTCTGTGCCATTCCCTTCCGTCTGCCTGAACGAGCTGGTCTGCCTCGGTCGGGCCCCATGTGCCCGATGGATAGAACGACAGCGGTGGGCGGTCGTCGCGCCACCCGGCCTCGATGGGATCGATGAAGGTCCACGCGGCCTCCACCTCATCGGCGCGGGTGAACAGCGTGGGGTCGCCGATCATGCAGTCGAGTAACAGGCGCTCGTAGGCCTCGGGGGTTTCGACCAGGAACGAGGACATATACGTAAAGTCCATCGACACGTTGCGCAGGCGCAGGCCCGCGCTCGGCACCTTCGCTCCGAAGCGGAGGGAGATGCCCTCCTCCGGCTGGATGCGCAGCGTGATCGCGTTCGGATCCAGATCGCGGGCTGCCTCGAACGTGTTGTGAGGCGGCCGCTTGAACCTGATGTGGATCTCGGTGACGCGCTTGGGCATTCGCTTTCCAACCCGAATGTAAAACGGAACCCCCGACCACCGCCAGTTGTCGACGAAGAGGCGCAGCGCGGCATAGGTCTCGGTGAGGGAGCCGGGCGAGACATGTTGCTCCTCGCGATATCCGACCACCTGCTCGCCCAAGACCCAGCCTTTGGCGTACTGGCCACGCACGGCCGAGGTCGCGACCTCGCCATCCTGGATCGGCCTGATCGCGCGCAGCACCTTCACTTTCTCGTCGCGCACGGCGGTCGCCTCGAAGGTGATGGGCGGCTCCATCGCGACCAGGGCCACGAGCTGGAGCGCGTGGTTCTGGACGATGTCCCGCAACGCGCCCGCCTTCTCGTAGTACCCGCCACGCAACTCAACGCCGATCTCTTCAGCGGCGGTGATCTGAACCGAGTCGATGAGGTTTGCGTTCCACACGGGCTCGAACAGGGAGTTGGCGAAGCGGAACGCGAGGATGTTCTGGACTGTCTCCTTCCCCAGGTAGTGGTCGATGCGGAACACGGAGTCCTCGTGGAAGACGCGCTGCAGGATCTGCGTGAGCTCGCGGGCCGACTTCAGATCCGAGCCAAACGGCTTCTCGATGACGATCCGGTGAAAGCCCTTGCTCTTTGTGAGGCCGGCCTCCTTCAGCTGCTCCACGATGGTCTCGTAGGTCGGTGGCGGCGTGGCGCAGTAGTACACGCGGTTGCCGCCCAGGTGCCGGGTGCGGTCGAGCTCCTCGATCTTTCGCTCCAGCGACCGGAAGTCTTCGAGCTTGCTGAAGTCGACCCTGACGTAGAAGAGGCTTTGCAGAAATGCCTGCAGGACCTGCAGGTCGACTGGCTGAGTGCGCGAGAACTTGGTCACGACGTCGGATGCGTGCTTGCGGAAGCCGGCGTCGTCGAAGTCGTCGATCGCGGCGCCGACGACCGCAAAGCCCACGGGCAGCAGGCGCTGCTTCATGAGGTTGTAGATGGCAGGCAGGAGCTTGCGGGCGCTGAGGTCTCCGGTCGCGCCGAAGATGACCATCAGCGACGGGTCGCGGACCTTGAAGTCGAGAAGACCCTCCGCGAGGGGGTTATGGTCTAACGCCCTCGCGGGTGGCGTCACTTCTTCTCGGTGACTACGGCGTGGCCCCCGAACTGGTTGCGCATCATCGCCAGCATCTTGTCGGCGAACGTGTCCTCCATCCGGCTGCGGAACCGGGCGAACAGCGACTGCGTGATGACCGGCGCCGGCACCGACTCCTCGATCGCCGCCTCCACCGTCCAACGACCCTCCCCCGTGTCCTCGACGTAGCCCCTGATGCCCGCGAGCTGCGGGTCCCTCGACAGGCCGTCTGCGATGAGATCGAGCAGCCACGAGCGCACGACGCTGCCGTAGCGCCAAGCCTCGGCGATCGCGTGCATGTCCATGCCCGGAAACGACTTGGACAGCTTCATGATCTCGAAACCTTCCGCATATGACTGCATGAGCCCGTACTCGATGCCGTTATGGACCATCTTCACGAAGTGCCCTGATCCCTCTGGGCCCGTTCGAACAAGGCCTCCCACCTCGGGCGCGAGGTCCTTGAGCAGAGGCATGCAGTGCTGGTAAATCGATTCCTCGGCACCCACCATCAGGCAGTAGCCGTTGGCCAGGCCCCACACCCCACCCGATGTGCCGGCGTCCATGTAGTGCAGGCCTTTTGCCTTGACACGCGCCGCGTCGTCGAGCGCGAGCTTCCAGTTGGTGTTGCCGCCATCGATGATGATGTCGCCAGGCTGCCCCAGCCGCACGAGCTCGTTGATGGTCTGCGTCGTCGGGTCGCCGGCCGGCACCATCACCCACATCACGCGGGGCTTCTTCTCGAACTTCTTGACGAACTCCTCGAGCGAGTGTGCACCGATCGCACCCTGCGCCTCGTGCGCCTTGACCGCGTCGGCCGACCTGTCGAACGCGATCATGCGGTGGCCACGCTTCAGCAGCCGCAGCACCATGTTGCCGCCCATGCGGCCCAGGCCAACCATCCCCATCTCCATGGCCCTATCTCCCAGTGGTGCTTGCCGGTGGTGCTACTTGACCGAGGACTTGACTGCCGCCGCCAGCGACTTCCAGCCCGCGGCCGGCTCGCGGCCGAGGGTCACGCGCAGCACTGGAAGGCGGCGTGAGGTGAGCGATTGCAGGTCGCCCAGCGATTGCGATTGTTTGAGAACCGAGAAGGTGAACGGCTGTCCCGGAATCGGCACGTCGCGAGTGTCGTCCTGGACCACCTGCAGGAACAGGCCGCTCTTCGGCCCGCCCTTGTGCAGTTGGCCGGTGGAATGCAGGAATCGTGGCCCGTAGCCCGCGGTGGTCGCGATGTTTTTGCGATTCCTCACCGCCGTTCGAATCGCGGCGATCGCGGTGTCTGCAGCGGGCGTGCGCGTAGCGTAGGCCATGATCGCGAAATAC
>DATCPW010000010.1:0-1780 GCA_036569865.1 Candidatus Dormiibacterota bacterium | reverse complement strand
GAGGGGCGGCCACTGCGCGTGCGCGCCCATCTCCAGCAGCGGTTTCACCACACGGTCCATCGGCCTTCGCGCCAACGACTCGTCGCCGGTGAGCTCGCTCACAAAGTCCTGGGCCGCGAGGAGGCCCGCGAGCAAGCGCATGGTCGTGCCCGAGTTGCCGCAGTCCAGCGGCGCGCCCGCCTTGCGCACGCCATCCAATCCAAATCCGCGGACCGCGGACTCCTCGATCACCGCGCCCAATGCGCGCAGGCAGTTGGCCGTCGACTGCACGTCAGCGCCGGTGGACAGCCCATGTATGCGGCTCCAACCGTCGGCGAGCGAGCCGAGGATCAACGCCCGATGCGAGATCGACTTGTCGCCGGGCAAATGAACCTCACCCTCGAGTCTTTGTGCTTTGCGAACGGTGACGTTCAAATCGCGTCTTTAGCCCAGCGTTCCCGGACCGAACGCGCCTCTTCGAATAGCTCGACCAGACGCGCATCGTTGTCCTGAAGGTGGCGGCGCAATTTGGCCAGGGTGGCGCTGATGGCGTCCAGCTGCCCAACGAGATTGTCGCGATTGGTCTGCGAGATTCCGGCGTAAAGCTCAGGGTCGCCTGCCGCGAGGCGGCTCATGTCGCGAAATCCCGACGCCGCCAGCTTCGACGCCTCAGGCCAGTCGGACCGGCTGGACATCGAGAGGACATAGCCCACCGACAGCAGAAAGGCCGCGTGGCTGACTCCGGCCACGAGCCGATCGTGGGTCGCCGCATCCATGAGGAGCGGGTGCGCTCCCACCGATTCCACGAGCGCGGTCACTGTTCGGTCATCGCGGGTCAGGACCCACGGAGCGCCTTTGAAGATCGAGGCATCGGCCGCATCGATCCCGGACGCCTCCTTGCCGCACATTGGGTGACCGCCCACGAGGTCGATCCCCGAGGCCGACGCCCACTCCATCACCGTCTCCTTGGTGCTGGCCATGTCGGTGACCACCTTTCCGTCAACACGCCCTCGTAGATTCGGGAACACGTTCTTCAGAGAGAGGATCGGCACCGCCACCACCACCACGTCGGCCAGATCGACGACGGCAAGGTCGGCGCTGGCGCTCTCCACGATGCCGCGATCAAGGGCCTTGCGCAGGGTCATCGCGTCAGGATCGCTGCCGACGACCACCGTGCCGGGCTGCGCCTCTTTGAGGGCGAGGGCGAGCGAGGACCCCATCAGACCCAGGCCCACTATCGCGACAGCGGGCATGTGCGGGTTTAGGTCAGGCGAGCTGTCTGGACATCGCGCCCAGCAGCCGCCTGAGGTCTTCCATCAGGCGATCGAAGTTCTCGAAATCGAGGGACTGCGCGCCGTCTGACAGGGCCTGGTTCGGCGTGGGATGCACCTCGACGATCAGCCCGTGCGCCCCGGCCGCCACCGCCGCCAGGGCAAGCGGCCGCACCAGCGACCACCGGCCGGTGGCCTGCGAGGGATCCACGATTATCGGCAGGTGCGACAGCTCGCGCGCCAGCGGGACAGCGTTCAGGTCGAGCGTGAAGCGCGTCGACGTTTCGAAGGTGCGGATGCCCCGTTCGCACAGGATCACGTCGCGGTTGCCCTGCGACAGGATGTACTCGGCGGCGAGCAGCCACTCCTCCATGGTCGACGACATGCCTCGCTTGAGCAGCACCGGCTTGCCCGAACGACCGGCCTCCTGCAGCAACGCGTAGTTCTGCATGTTGCGAGTGCCGAGCTGGAGGATGTCGGCATAGCGCGCCACGAGCTCGACGTCGCCCGGGGACACAACCTCAGTCACG
>DATCPW010000009.1:0-7466 GCA_036569865.1 Candidatus Dormiibacterota bacterium | reverse complement strand
CCTGGAGCGCGAGCCGGGAGTGAGCGTCTATGCAGTGGCACGGACGGGCGCAGAGGCAGTGTTGCTTGCCACGCAGCAGCAGGTCAGCGTTGCGCTCATGGACTATCGCCTGCCGGACATGACAGGCGCGGCGGCCGCTTGCATGATCAGGAGCGCCAGCCCGGAGACGGCAATCGTCTTCCATACGGCTGATGCAACCGAGGAGGCGATGCTCGACGCTATCGACGCGGGCGCGAGCGCATACCTCAACGCGTCGGTCACGGCGGACGAGCTCGTCGAGGCCGTGCGGCGCGCCTCGCGAGGAGAAGTCATGATGCCCGCCGCGCCTTTCGTAAGAGCGATCGCACGCCGGCAGAAAATCGTTGCTGAGGAGCTTCAGCGTGAGAAGCTTCTGGCGCAATTCACGCCGCGCGAGCTCGATGTGTTGCGGCTGCTTGCGCAGGGCGACGACACGGCGGGCATGGCGCGACGATTGGGAATCGCTCCTCACACGGTGGAGTGGCATGTCAGGCACTTGATCGAAAAGTTTCGGGTCCACTCCAAGCTCCAAGCGATGATCGCTGCAGTACGTCTGGGGATCATCGAGCTGTAGCTCGAGGCCGGCTGAGCAGAAATCGATTCACTGCCTTGATACGAGCAATGGATGGACGCGAGCCGCTTTGGCCGACCTACCGGTGGCGCATCCGTACACGGCTGCCCGAGCGCTTCGGGCAGGACTGTCGGGTTAGCGCAAGAGGAGCGCTCAACAGCATCCGCGTGGAGTTCCCTGATGGCTTCTGGTGCATCACGAGCCGCTGGTCGGTGCGGAAGCAGTCCTAACGCAGTCGGCAAAAAAATCAAAGGTGCCGGCGCAGGGATTTGAACCCTGGACCATCGGTTTAAAAGACCGTTGCTCTGCCAAGCTGAGCTACGCCGGCTGAATACGAATTCTGGCGTTAGGAGGGCCTTCGATGCTCAGCGTATAGCCAATGTATTGCCAACGGCCTACCTATCAATCAAACCGATGAGCCCGGCCACCGTTGCGCGCCAACCCCGAAGGGTCGGATCGCGGCGACGCATGACGTGCGTCACTCGGCCATACGACCCGCCCTCCAGCGACTCAAGAGAGTCGTGGCTGATATCAACGTTCTTGCCAAGCTTGCTAGTCCAGGTCTTGTCCGGCAGAAGCGCCGCAACATGGAGGAACTCGGAGGCCTGAGTGTAGATGGCGATCTTCTGCCAACCGGGGACAAGTGAGCGGCTGCGACAAGCCTTGTAGCCGACTGCACTAAACCCAGCAAGGTAGGTCGCAACTGACAGGCTCGGAGGCGTCCGCGGGATTGGCCAGAAGTAGGGGGCGCCGCCTGGCTGCCACCACCTAACTTGGTCCCGTTCAAGCGCCCAAGCCACACAGTTATAGCTCGTGTCGGGAGGGCTAGTGACATGGTGAGGCGACGTTTGCAGATTCGGAAATCCGATTGACATTCGCCCGGCGCAGCGCCTCTAGACTAGCTGGCGGACCTTGCCCCACCGGAGCCAGGCCTCGGTCGCTTCCGGGACTGTCCGTGAATCGCGAGCGGGATTTTCGCCGGTAATAGCTTCGAGGGCCCAAAACCAATGGTCGCCGTTACGACTCATCTCGGTCAGGATGAGCGGGACAGCCTTTTCACCCATGCCGATAATCCGCAGGTAGGCTGGGTGCAATTCGATTGCCGCACCTGACAGGAATTGGGTGTCTGCCCTCCACTGGTCTACAAGGGCAGCGAACGTCGCGACAAAGTCGCCGCGCGTCTTTGGACGAATCGCGATCCACGTGGTTGGCAATTCTGTGGTCCTATTCACTGATAGCGAGCTGGTTGGGACTAGCAACGGTATCTGCATTCCTGCCGCTGGAATTAACGCGATGTTTCTGCGTGCCATTGGGACGCCTAGATTGGAACCGGCTCTGACAATGGCGGTGGCGTCGTTCACTTGCTCAACGCCTTCTTCGCGCTAGCCATTAGTTCGTCGCTCAGGTTGCCCTCTTGGTGCAGCTTATGGATCTGATCAGAGCACGACTCGACGACCGCGAGCCACTGTAGAGGCGAAAATGCGAAACGCGCGAGCGGCTGACCCTCGATATCGGCGTTGGGGGCGTTGCCAGCCGTCCAGGGCTCGGGGGCCGTGCGATAGACGGTCACATAGAACTCGGTACCTGTGAAGTTGACGATCACTTGATGGGCGTACAGCAGCGGGAGATCCTTCGGGGAACCGAGCGTGACTTTCACTGGGATGCTCTCGGGCCGGCCAGCCTTGTCGGGTGGTAGCGCTCCCATCCGAGCCCGATTGTAGGCGGGCCGGCGCCCGGCTGGGAGGTTCTAGCCTCCCAGCGCCCGGTCCTCACTTACCCTTGGGAGTAAATGCCCCCCTCCGGCCCTTCGGGCCACCTCCCCACGCCTACGGCGCGGGGAGGAGACATGCGCGACCCCTACCATGGGGCCCGTGAAAGCCTGGGTGGTTCGTGAGCTTGGCGGGCCTGAGGTCCTCCGTTTCGAGGACGTCGAGCCTGGCGAGCCGGCGGATGGCCTGGTCCGGATCGCAGTCCGAGCCGCCGCCATCAACTTCCCGGATGCCCTGATGGTCGCCGGCACCTACCAGACCAAACCCGCGCTCCCATTCGTGCCCGGAGTTGAGGTCAGCGGCGAGGTGGTCGCGGCGCCGCCGTCGTCCGGCTTCCAGGCCGGCGACCGCGTGACGGCTCTCCTTGATAGCGGCGGCCTCACGCGTGGCGGCTACTCGCAGATCGCCGATGCGGCGCCAACCGCCGTCTCCCCCATGCCCGCAGGTATGTCGTTCGAAGACGCGGCCGCTTTCACCCTCACTTACCAGACGGGCTGGTTCGGACTTCACCGCCGCGCCAACCTGCAGCCCGGTGAAACCCTGCTGGTCCACGCCGGCGCCGGTGGCGTGGGCACCGCGGCGATTCAGCTCGGCAAAGCCGGCGGAGCAATCGTCATCGCGACCGCCGGCACCGACGAAAAGCTCGAGGTGTGCCGCCGAATGGGCGCGGACCACGCGATCAACTACAAGACGCAGGACTTCGCTGAAGAGGTCAAGAAGCTGACCGGCGGGCGCGGAGCGGACGTCATCTTCGACCCCATCGGAGGCGACGTGTACGACCGTTCGACTAAGTGCATCGCGTTCGAAGGCCGCATCGTCATCGTCGGGTTCACTTCTGGCCGCATCCCTCAAGCGGCCACCAACCACGTGCTGATCAAGAACTACTCCGTGGTCGGCCTGCATTGGGGCCTGTACAACACGCGCGCGCCGGAGCTCATCGCTCCCGCAGCTCGCGCCCTTTTCGACCTTTACGAAGCCGGAAAGATCAAGCCGTTCATCTCTGCTCGCATGCCGTTGGCCGACGCGCCGGCGGCGCTTGCATCGGTCGCAGGCGGCAAGAGCACCGGAAAGGTCGTCCTCACCACGTGAGAGGGCTCCGCATCGCGCTCGCCGCGGCCCTGGTCGTGCTGGTTCTGACGACCCTCCTGGTCGCTGTCGTCGTCCTCGCCCCGTTCGGCGGCGGGGCGGCGCCCGAGGTCCTTGCGCGTGACCAGACCCTCAGCTTTCCGATGGCGCAAGACGTCGCCGATTTCGACCCGGCGCAGATCTCAACGCCTGCGGACGTCGATGTTCTGCGCAACGTCTTCTCCGGTCTTTACAAATTCGACCAGAAGCTTCAGGAGATTCCCGACCTGGCGACCGGTCCACCCCTCGTGTCAGCGAGCGGGCTGACCTACACGTTCCAGCTGCGGCACGACGCTGTGTTCTCCAACGGCGACCCGATCACGGCCGACGACTTCCTCTACAGCTGGAACCGAGCTGCCGCCAAACAGGGCGATTACGCGAGCCTCTTTCAACCCATCGCCGGTTACCAGGCGGTCGCGGACGGCCGCACGACCAAGATGAGCGGCCTGGTCAAGCTCGACGCATATTCATTCACGACCACGTTGACCAGGCCCGCGGGCTACTGGACGACCACGGTGGGGCTGTGGCCGTTCTGGGTCGTCGACAGCAAGGTCATCGCAGCGGCCGGTGATGGCGTCTGGTTCACGCAGCCGCAGACCCTGATTGGCAGCGGCCCCTTCCGGATGACTGCGCGCGCTGCCGGACAATCGCTCGACTTCGAGCCGGTGCCGCACTGGTTCGGCGGAAAAACCGGCGCCATCACGCACGTGCACATCGAGGTCGTCACCGACCAGTCCGTGCAGGTCACAGGGTATGAGTCGGGCCTCTACAGCGTCATCGGCTACGCGCGTCAGGGACTGCCGCCTGCCGCCGCGGTTCGGTACACGACTGATGCGAAATTGAAGAGCCAGCTCCAGCTGGTACCGGCCGGCCTGACGTTCTGGGCTGCCTTCAACATCAGCACCGGGCCTTTTGCCGGGGTCGCGAACGGACTCGCTGGCCGCCACGCCTTTTCGACCGCGATCGATCGGAACGCGCTCGCTGCCGCGGTTTGCAACCAGGGGACGGCATGCGTGGCTGCCACCGGTGGGGTGATCAGCAAGGGTCTCGTCGGATATCTCGGGGATGGCACTGACGTGAACACGAAGTTCGACGCAGCTGCCGCGAAGGCCGAGTTGCAGAAGTGGGATCCGAAAGGAACCAAGGTGAGAGGGCTCACCTACACGTTTGACACCGATCCTTTCAACAAGGCCGTGTGCGCGAACCTGGTGTCGCAGTGGCAGAAGAACCTTGGCGTGCTGGTCAAGTGCGTCGAGATCGATCGCAAGACGTTTTTCGACAAGCGCAACGGCAGGTGCGCGTACCCGCTGTTCAGGCAGAGCTGGCGGGCGGACTACGACCATCCACAGAACTGGTTCGACTACCTGTTCGTGGCTGGCGCGCCCTCAGGGGGTTCGTGCTACTCGAACCCTCCGTTCGACAAGGCTGTGAGGGCCGCTGACGCGAAGCCGCTCGCGACCGCGCTGGCGGACTACAAGGCTGCGGGTCAGACGCTGATCGGTCACGTCGCATATGGCGCGCTGGTGTACGGCGTGCAGCAGTACCTCGTGCACCCGTGGGTCAAGGGGGTCGGCGGCAGCGCGCTGTACGACTTCGCCTGGACGGATGCAAGGATCATCAAGCACTAAGTCCGTACGATGATCGAGTAATGAGTGTGGTTGGGATTGGGCATCGGCGGCTCGAGGGGGCCGAGAAGGTTTCCGGCGCGACGCGCTTCACAGCCGACGTCGACCTGCCAGGCCTGCTGCATGTGCAGCTCGTGCTCAGCCACCAGGCCAGCGCAAACATCCGCAGCATCGACACCACCGCCGCGCGCTCTGCGCCCGGTGTCATCGACGTAGTCGCCGGCGCCGACCTTCCAAGCAACAGCGCCCCCAGCCCCGAGAAACCACTCGCTGTGGGTCGCGTCTTTTACGTGGGCCAGCCGGTCGTGGCCGTCATCGCCGAAACCGAGACCGCAGCCGCCGATGCCGCAGCGCTGGTCGATGTCGATTACGAACCGCTGGCCGTAACGGTCGACCCTGCACTTGCGATGCGCGAGGGCGCAGGCAGGGTGCTCGACGCGGAAGAGGAGGCTGACGCCGCCGACGCATCGATGCACGGCGCGAGCACCGACTCCGAGTCAAACGGCACGGCTCCGCGTAAGCCACCCAACGTCAGCAGCGTCGTCAGCGTCAAGCGTGGCAACGCCGACGCCGGGCTCAAATCGGCCGATGTCGTGGTCAAAGCGACCTACAGCCTCGCGGGTGTGCATCACTCTCCGTTGGAACCGCACGTTTCGATGGTCCGCCCGGAGCCCGACGGCGGGATGACGGTATGGGCGCCGACCCAGGGCCCGTTCTTCGTTCGCGACGAGGTTGCAAAGGTGCTCGGCATACCCACATACAAGGTTCGCGTCATCCCGATGGCGGTGGGCGGCGGGTTTGGCGGCAAGGTCACGCTCCTTGAGACGCTCCTCGTGCTCCTCGCACGGCGAACGGGCCGCGCGGTGCGGCTCAACCTCACGCGCCAGCAGGTTTTCGCCGTGGCGCGATCTGCCCCTGCCGCGAGCTTCGACATCGAGCTGGGGGCCAAGCGCGACGGCACGCTGACAGCCCTGCGCGCCACTTATCACTACGACAATGGCGCGACCGCGGGATGGCACGGCGGGATCACTGCGTCGTTCCTCACCGGCACCTATCAGTGCCCCAACTACGAGATCACCGGTTACGAGGTCTCCACCAACAAGACTCCGGTCGAGGCGTACCGAGCCCCCGGCGCTCCGCAGGCGTACTTCGCGCTGGAATCGGCGCTGGACGAGCTCGCTCTCGAGCTCAAAATGGACCCGATCGCCTTGCGGCTGCGCAACGCTTCGCGAGAGGGCGACCTGGGCGGTGACGGACAGCCGTGGCCGCGGATCGCGATGGTCGAATGCCTCGAAGAAGCTCAGAGGCACCCTCTCTACACCGCACCGGTCGCTGAGGGCGAAGGCGTTGGCGTCGCGCTGGGCTCATGGGGCGGTGCGCGAACGCCTGCGTCGGCAGGCTGCCGCGTCGAGCCCGACGGAACGCTGACAGTGCACGTCGGAACCGTCGACGTCAGCGGATCCTCAACCGGGCTGGCGATGATCGCTGCGGAGTCATTCGGCGTTCCGTTGGACAAGGTCAGGATCGAGACGAGCGACACCGGGGTGGCCCCATACGGGCCGCTGGCCGCTGGGAGCCAGGTCACCTACAGCATGGGCGGCGCGGTGCAAGAGGCCGCGGCCGAGGCGAGGCGCCAGCTGCTCGAGATCGCCACCAACGAGCTCGAGGCAGCGCCCGAGGACCTCGACATAATCGACGGCCGCGTCACGGTGCGCGGCGTGCCGGAGCGCTACGTCGAGGTCACCAAGCTCGTCGCGATGAGCACCGAGTTCATGGGTCGCTACCGGCCGATCCAGGCCACAGGTCGCTCGGCGGTCCAGGCCGCTTCGCCCATGTTCACAGTCCACATCGCGCGCGTTCGCACCGACGCCGAGACCGGCGAGTTTCAGCTCACCGGCTACGCGGCCATCCAGGATGTCGGCCGCGCCATCAACCCGCCCGAGGCGATTGGCCAGATTCACGGCGGCGTCGTCCAGGGCTTGGGGCGCGCGCTCGGTGAGCAGCTGGCGTACAGCGGGGACGGCCAGCTGCGGACCTCCAGCTTTCTCGACTACGAGCTCCCCACCGCCGACCAGCTGCCCGACATCGACGTGAAGCTGATCGAGGTGGCCTCGGCAGTCGGGCCAATGGGCGCCAAGGGCGTCGGCGAGCCACCCGCAGTGCCCGGTCCGGCAGCGATCTCGAACGCGCTGGCTCGTGCGACCGGGATCAGGCTCCGCGACCTCCCTCTCGATCGGTCAGCCTTCGTCCGCTCGTAAATCCGGGCGGACCCTGTAATAGTGGCCGCGTGAGCATCGCCGAAGAGGCACCCGTATCCGTGGAGAGGGGAAGTCCCGGCTCCGCCATGCGGGCCTACGT
>DATCPW010000008.1:0-3119 GCA_036569865.1 Candidatus Dormiibacterota bacterium | reverse complement strand
GAAACCAGTCGGTTTCCTCTCGGCGCCAGGCGCTTTGCGCGTGGCTGCTCTCCTTCCCGGGATGGGATTTATTGAATTGGTTTCTCCAAGCCACGTCTGGGTGGGCCATAGAAACAAAGTCATGGCCGGGGGGACCCCGGCCAACCCTGCCGCGCCAGTGACCGGGGGCGTCTCGAACCTAAAGAGTCCAAAGAGGCGATCCCTTTAGGTATCGTTCCCGCCATGTCGATAACCTCGTCCAAGGCGGCGCCGCGGCGCCGCGGCGGGTACCGCCTGATCATTGTTCTCCTCGTCGTGCTCCTGCTGGCGGGAGCCGCGTTCTTCTGGCTCAACAGCGCAGCGCAGGCCGCGGTCAACGCCGCCGGCACCCTGACCGTCTTCCAACCCACCGCCTCCGTCACACACCCCGGGGGCACAGCGTTTCCCGGTGCGACCGGGGCCGTGATCGAGCCGGGGGACACGATCAGGACCAATTCGAAGGGCCGGGCAGCGCTTCAGCTGCCAGACGGAACCCTCATGCGTATGGCCGGTGACACGCAGATCACCCTTACGTCTGCCCACTTCGCAAAGAGCGGCAACCTTCACGACGTCTCCATCTCTCAGAAGGTGGGCCGGACCTTCACCAACGTCCAACACCTCATCGGCGGGGCAACTTTCAAGGTCGCGGGCCAATCAGCCGTTGCTTCCGTCCGCGGCACCAAGTTCGAGGTCGTTATGAATACGGACGGAACCATGGTCGTGAAGCTTTTCGCCGGCCTGCTCCACCT
The DNA here is from genome assembly GCA_036569865.1 of Candidatus Dormiibacterota bacterium. Lineage (GTDB taxonomy): Bacteria > Chloroflexota > Dormibacteria > Dormibacterales > Dormibacteraceae > Palsa-872. The sequence continues at coordinate 2,352 of DATCPW010000008.1, read as the reverse complement.
CGAGGGCACTAACTCAGTCGACCTGGTCGCGCCGCAGCAAGCGACGGTTGGTGCCAATGGCGTCGTCGGGCCCGCAGGCCCCATCCTGCCTGATCCCAACGATCCGTTTGGGCCCCAGATGGCAGCTTCCGACCAGACGAGCCAGGGGACGACTCCAGGTACCGAGCAGGACTTCATAGGCGCGCCGATTCATAACGGCGAGCAGCAGTCGTACACGTATAGCTTCGCCGGCAACGGCATCGTCAAGGCGGCGCTTGGCTATCAGGGCAGCCTGATGGCCCTGCGTGTCAAGGCACCCGATGGCACGGTGTACTCGCACCAAGGGCCTCCTCCGGTGGTCGTCCTCGTGCCCACGGCGCCGGCCGGCATCTACACGATCACTGTCGTCGGTATCAGCGGGTTAGGCACCGCGGGCGAGGAACCATTTGTGAGCGTCGCCTCGCTCGAGCCGTGTGAAACCGCGACTGTCGCCCTATTCGGAGCGGTTCGCCACGGCTACACGCCCCAGGACCTCGCGGCAGCGATCAGCGTGCCCGGCCTGTCGAATCTCAACTTGAGCTTTGCCGGCGATTCGGTGGCCGGCGGCATCATCACCGGCACGGGGACATACAACGGAGTGAGCTGGAGCGGTACCGTCGTGCTCTTCTGGCATGGCGGAGTGCTCGAGATCTTTCCCGTTGGAGCCAGTGTCTTCAACGTGAGCGTGCCGGCGACCCAGATCGTGCAGCAGATCGGTGCAGCCATCGCGCAGGACCCGACCAACATCAATCCTGGCTACAAGGTGGACCGCCTGTTCACGTGTAACGGGGTCTTGATGATCGATGGCCGAGTCGGCGCCTAACGGCGCCTTATGAAAAGGAACCCGGATGGTTCCTTTTCATCGGCGGGCGCTTCGCGCGCGCCTGCTTATCCTCCGGTATATCGAGGGGATTTATTGAATAGGTATCTCAAGGCCACGCCAGCAGGCCTGTAAGACAAAGTCATGGCCGGGGGACCCCGGCCAACCCTGTCGCGCTAGCGACGGACGCTATTCAGACCGACGTCGGCGCACGCGGGGTAGTCGTTGCTTCGCCCGCGCCAGCAGACCCGCCGGGCCCGGATCGTTGCCCTTTCCTGTCAGCGCGCGCTCGAGCCGGTCCAGCAGCTCACCGGCAGTTGAGGGCCGGCGATTCGGTTCGCGGTCCATCGCCTGCTGGAGGACTGCGGCAAATGGAGCAGGCAGCTCAGGCGCCGACTCGCGCACGCTGGGAGGCGGTTCGTAAAGGCGCCGGCTTAGAGTCTCGATCCAGCTCTTCGATGAGAACGGCCGGCGGCCGGTGACCGCCTCGAAGATGATCGCGGCCAGCGAATAAACATCCGCGCGACCGTCGACCTCGCGTCCGACCAGTCGCTCGGGCGCAACGTAGTCGGGCGCAATTGGCGCGCCCGTTCCGGCAGCGGTGTTGAACGAGGCGACCATGCCCAGGCCAAAGCCCGTCAAGAGAGTGCGCCCGTCATCCGCAAGGAGAATGTTTGCGGGCTTCACGTCGCGATGAACAGTTGCCCGCTTGTGCGCGTAATCGAGCGCGCTCGCGATCGGCCGCAGCAATCCGATTACACCCAGCGGCTCATATCGGACACCGTCGCCGAAGACCGCGTCGAGCGTCCGTCCACTGATCATCTCGGTCACGAGGTAAGGGCAATCGCCGTCGTACGCAAGCTCATAGAGGCGCGGGATGGCCTCGTGCTCCAGGGCGACATACGAGCGGAGCTCGAGCATGAACCGGCGCGAGAAGCTCACATCGCGAGCGACGCTCGCCTCGATCGTCCGCACCGCGACCTTTCTATGTAGGCGCGGATGCTCCGCCTCGTAGACCACGCCGAGGCTGTCGGTCTCGATCTCGCGCAGGACGCGGTATCCGCCTACGTGTTGACCATTGCCATTGCTACTCATGTCAACCCGCTCGCCATGAAACCTGAACTTTAGGCCCTCGGGCCCGGCCAAGGACTCCTAGAAGGTATGAGGGTAATAATTCCAGAGTTGTCGGCGTGGCGGAATGGCAGACGCGCCAGCCTTAGGAGCTGGTGTCCGAAAGGGCGTGGAGGTTCGAATCCTCTCGCCGACACCTAGAAATTTTTGATGTCAACCGGGTCAATCTCATCTGCAGTCGCGAAATCGAAGATCTGTGAGTAGAAGTACAGCTCGCCTTCGATCGAGCGCCTGATGTTCTTGGCCTGGCGGAAACCGTGCTGCTCCCCCTCGAACGGCAGGTAGGCATAGGGCAGCTTCTTCTTCTCGCAGACGGCGACGAACTCCTCGGCCTGGCTCGGCGGCACGATCTTGTCCTCGAGTCCCTGGAAAAGGATCACAGG
>DATCPW010000007.1:0-3962 GCA_036569865.1 Candidatus Dormiibacterota bacterium | reverse complement strand
GGGTCGCTGCTCGTATCGCACCCCGACGTGAAAAAGGTTGCGTTCACCGGCTCGACCGAGGTTGGCAAGCTCATCCAGCGCTCGCTCGCCGGCAGCGGCAAGCGGCTGACCCTGGAGCTTGGCGGCAAGGCGGCGAACATTGTTTTCGAGGACGCCCCACTCGACCAGGCGGTCGAGGGGATCGTGAACGGCATCTACTTCAACCAGGGCCACGTCTGCTGCGCCGGGAGCCGGCTCCTCGTGCAGGAGTCGATCGCCAAGCCTCTGCTGGAGAAGCTGAAGCAGCGCCTGTCGACGCTGCGGCTTGGCGATCCGCTGGACAAGAACACCGACATCGGCGCCATCAACTCGAAGGCTCAGCTCGAAAAGATCCAGGGTCTTGTGGATTCCGGGATCGAGGAGGGGGCCGAGATCTACCAACCAGAATGCAAGCTCCCTGAGCGCGGCTACTGGTTTCCGCCGACTGTCTTCACCAACGTTTCGCAGTCTTATCGGATCGCGCGCGAGGAGATTTTCGGGCCGGTGCTTTCTGTGCTCACCTTCCGTACTCCCGCAGAAGCCGTGGAAAAAGCCAACAACACTCCATATGGACTTTCGGCGGGCGTGTGGACCGACAAGGGCTCGCGCATCCTCTGGATGGCCGAGCGCATGCGCGCGGGCGTCGTCTGGGCCAACACCTTCAACCGCTTCGACCCGACCTCGCCCTTCGGCGGCTACAAGGAGTCGGGGTACGGGCGCGAAGGCGGCGTGCACGGATTGCTCCCGTACCTGGAGCTGGTGTAGTGGCTGGGAAACGATCAGTAAGGCCCCTCCGGCCCGCGCTTGCGCGCATCGGCAACGATCGAATCGAGGTCCGCAAGACATACAAGCAGTACGTCGGCGGCGAGTTCGTGCGTTCGGAGTCCGGCCGCGCATACAGGCCCGACGGCTCGGTGAACGTGCCGCGAGGGTCGCGCAAAGATCTTCGCGATGCTGTTCGCGCGGCCCGCACGGCTTTCGCAGGCTGGTCCGCGCGCACGGCGATGAACCGCGGCCAGATCCTTTACCGCGCAGCCGAGATGCTCGATGGCCGCCGCACGCAGTTCGTGGAGCTGTTGGGCGGCGGTGCGCGGTCTCGTGCTGAGCTGGATGAAGCAGTCGAGGTTCTCGTCTGGTACGCAGGCTGGACCGACAAGCTCGCTCAGGTGACCGGCACCGTCAACCCTGTGAGCGGGCCCTATTTCAACTTCACGATCCCGGAGCCCACAGGCGTGGTCGGCATCGTGGCGCCGGAGGAGCCCGCGCTCGCAGGGCTCGTGCGCCGCCTTGCGCCGGTCCTCTGCGGAGGCAATGTCGTCGTCGCTCTCGCGCCCGAGGGCCGACCTCTAGCGGCTCTGACCCTCGCCGAGGTGTTGGCCACCAGCGACTTTCCGTCTGGCGTCGTCAACGTGCTGAGCGGCAGGCGTCAGGAGCTGCTGCCATGGCTTGCGTCGCACATGGACGTGAATGCGATCGACGTCAGCGGCTGCACTCCCGATGAGGTCGCGCTCGTCGAGGCGGCGGCGGCTGACAACGTGAAGCGCGTCGTGAAGCTGCCGGCCGGCGAGCGCAGCCCGCACCTCGTCACGGCTTTCATGGAGATGAAGACGATCTGGCATCCGATTGGGGTGTGACGGGAGCTACTAAGCTTTACTCGCATGCCTGAGGTCGTGACCAAGAAGCCTCCGGTTTCAGTGCGCGGCAATGCGAAGGCGATGATCTCGGCGGCGCGCATCCAGAAGCGGGTGCGTGAGCTTGGCAAGCAGATCTCCGAGGTGTATGCAGACATCGACACGCCTTTGGTGATGGTCGTCATCCTCAAGGGCGCCACGGTCTTTGCGGCCGACCTGCTGCGCAGCCTGACCATTCCCGCCGAGCTGGAGTTCATGCGCGCAGCGAGCTATGGCTCAGGCACCTCGGGCGGGCGGCTGCGGCTGGCGCACATGGTCGAAGGCCCGCTGGTCGGACGTCATGTCCTGCTGGTCGAGGACATCGTCGACTCGGGACGGACGATTGGCGCCATCAAGAAGCGGCTCAATCGGCTCGGGCCTGCCTCGCTGCGCCTGGCGGCGCTCCTCGACCGGCCCGCCCGTCGTGAGGTTGAGGTGGAGATCGATTTCACGGGATTCGTGATCCCGGACAAGTTCGTCATCGGCTACGGCCTCGATTACGCCGGGCTCTACCGCGAGCTGCCTGGCATCTACTCGCTGTCATAGGCAAATACACGGCTTGGCGTAAGGCTGAGCTGCACTGCCACCTCGACGGGGCGGTGCGTTCGTCGACCGCCGAAGAGCTCGCTGTGGAGCAGGGTCTCGACCTCAAGAGGCCGCTGCGCATGACGGCGCCCGAGGACTGTCCTTCGCAGGCCGTTTACATCTCCTACTTCGACGACGCGATCGCCGTCCTGCAGACGGCGCGCGCGCTCGAGAGGGCCGCGCTGGAGCTCGGAATTGATTCGGCAGAGGAGAACATCGACTACCTGGAGGTACGCTGGGCGCCGCGCCTCCACTTGCGCAACGGCCTCACGGTGCAAGAGGTGATCGAGGCAGTCCTGTCTGGGCTCAGCGCCGCTCCCTTGCGTGCAGTGGCAATCGTCTGCGCCATGCGCCACCACTCGGTAGAGGACAACGTCGTGCTGGCAAAGGAGGCGGGGCTGTTTGCCGGTCGCGGTGTCGTCGGTTTCGATCTCGCCGGCGACGAGATCCGCTACCCGGCAGCGCCTCAGCGGCCTGCATTCGAGGCTGCGCGGGCAGCGGGCCTGAGGCTCACATGCCATGCGGGAGAGGCGGGCGATCCGTTGAACGTCGAGGAAGCGCTGGACCTGGGCGTGGAGCGCATTGCGCACGGAGTGATCGGGGCTCGCGAGCCGCGCATCGTGGAGAGGATTCGATCAGAGGGCGTGGTCCTCGACCTCTGCCCAACCGCCAACTGGAAGTGCAAGGCGGTCCCCACCCTCGCGCGGCACCCGCTGCCGGCGTTGGTCCGAGCCGGGGTGCGCTGCACCATCAGCACGGATTCGCGAACCGTCGCCGACACGACCTTGAGCCAGGAGTTCGAGCGTGCCTCCGCGATGGGCCTGAGCGAAAACGAGCTGAAGGGCTGCAACGAAACCGCTTACGCGGCGAGGTTCGGCTAACCGGTACCGAACAAGCGGTCGCCGAAGTCGCCCAACCCCGGGACGATGAAGGATCGATCGTTGAGGCCTTCGTCGAGGGCTGCCGTGAAGATCTGGACCTCGGGGTGGCGTTCCTCGAGCACCTTGACCCCCTCCGGCGCCGCCACTATGCAGATCATGCGAGGGTCGCGGCCGCCGGCCTCCTTGATCAGGTCCAGCGCCTGGGCCGCCGAGCCCCCGGTCGCGAGCATCGGATCCAGCAGCAGCGGGATTTTGCCGGCGAGGCTTGGCAGCTTTTGGTAATAGATCCGCGCGACTGCCGTCTCCTCGTCGCGCTCGAGCCCGATGTAGCCGACGCTGACTCGAGGCAAGAGCTCCAGGGCCGGGCCGAGGATCCCCAGGCCTGCCCGAAGGACGGGGATGGCGACGACCTCACTCTCGACGAACGTGGCAGCGGATTCTCTGAGCGGCGTCTGGACAGTTCCATTCCGCACTGGTAGATCCGCAGTTGCCTCGTAAAGCAAAAGCGTGATCACCTTCCTGGCCAGCTCGCGGAACTCTTCAGGTTCGGTGGCGCGGTCGCGAAGACCGGCAAGGCTGTCCGCTACCAGCGGATGCTTACTGACCCTTAGTGGCACGATCCATCTCGATGAGGCGCCGGATCGCGTCCACCGCGACCTTGAACATGCGGTCCATGAAGGATGGGTCCACGTGGTGTATCTCGCCCGCACCCATCTCGTCGACGCATAAGTTCAGAGTGCCAGCCCGAACTCGCCGGATCCGGGAGACGACGAACAACGTCGACGATTCCATCTCGTTGCAGAGGATG
>DATCPW010000006.1:0-9320 GCA_036569865.1 Candidatus Dormiibacterota bacterium | reverse complement strand
CGCAGGCCGTCGACGACGCGCCCGCCCGACCGCGAGTCGTCCGGCGACCGGCCGGCCTGGATTCTCCCGGCGATCATCGTGGTCGTGATCCTGCTGCTGCTGGTCGGGGGTGGCGGAATCTACCTCTTGACCCGACCAAGCTCAGGCGGCGGAGTGGCCTCGCATACGCCCTCACCGAGCGGCAAGCCCACCGCAAAGACGTCGCCGACACCGACCAACAGCGGAGGGACCCAGACAATCCCGACCTATGCTCCGGCTTCGGCGCCCCCGGTCACCGGCGTGGTGTTTCTGCCCGACACCACATGCAAGCTGAACAGCACTTGCCGGGTGGACGTGGAAATAAAGTACTCGAGCGCCCAGAGCGGCACGCTCGGCTACGTCCTCAAGTTCTTTGACAGGTGCACTGGCACCACCACGTCTCTGCCAGGCAGGTCGTTCAAACCTCCGGCAGGGTTCATCCGAGCCGACCCCGGGTTCCAAACCGTCACTCTGCCGACCGGGTCGAAATCCGCCGCCTTGGTGGCTGTGTCAACGACCCCGGCAGCCGCAGCCTCAGCACCATTGCTGCTGGGCAGCGACACCTGTTAGAAAACAAACATCATCCTGCGCAATAACCTGACGCGCCGAGAGGCGCACGACCGGGCTGCGCTCATCTCCGAGATCCACTACGACGTCAACCTGGATCTCACGGGCGGCGACGACAGCTTTGGCTCCGACACGACAGTGTCCTTTCAATGCCGCACGCCTGGCTCGGACACTTTCATCGAGTTCATCGGCCCCGCCGTTGAGCGTGCGGTGCTCAATGGCAAGGAGCTGCCGGCGAGCGCCTTTGATGGCGGACGTGTGGCGCTCACCGATCTGGGAGCCGAGAACACGCTGAAGGTGTCCGGAACCGCGAGCTATATGCACGACGGCACCGGCCTTCATAGGTTCGAGGACCCGATCGACGGACGCGTGTACCTGCACAGTCAATTTGCCAGCTACGACGCGCACCGCGCCTTCGCCTGCTTCGACCAACCCGACTTGAAAGCGACCTACACGTTCGAGGTGAAGGCGCCGTCGGATTGGGTGGTCGTATCGAACACGCCGGGAAAGCGGGCCGGCGCGTCGTGGCGCTTTCCCAAGACCAAGCCGATGTCGACGTACCTGGCCGCGATCGTCGCCGGCCATTACCACTCGGTTCACGAGGAGCACCGCGGCATTCCGCTCGGCATTTACTGCCGGCAGTCCCTGATGCGATACCTCGACCCTGACGAGCTGTTCGAGCTGACGAGACAGGGGCTCGACTACTTCGAAGAGCGCTTCGGCTATCCATACGTTTTTGGCAAGTACGACCAGCTCTTCGTGCCTGAGTTCTCCGCCGGCGCAATGGAGAACGCCGGCTGCGTGACCTTCACCGAGTACTACGTGTTCAGGTCTCGCGTCACCGAGGCGATGCGAATGCGACGTTCGGAGACCCTTCTACATGAGATGGCTCACATTTGGTTCGGCGACCTCGTGACCATGCGCTGGTGGGACGGCCTGTGGCTCAACGAGACGTTTGCCACGTACATGGGCAACCTCGCCAACGTTAAAGCCACGCGCTTCAAGAACTCGTGGACCACGTTCGCCATGAGCTACAAGGCAAAGGCCAAGGCTCAAGACCAGCTACCCACAACCCACCCGATCGTCGCTGAGATTCCGGACGTGGAGTCGGTGCTTCTCAACTTCGATGCCATCACGTACGAGAAGGGCGGGGCGGCGCTGAAGCAGCTGGTCGCCTGGGTCGGCGAGGACGCATTTTTTCGCGGAGTGGCGACCTACTTCGAACGTCATGAATACGGCAACACCGAGCTGGCCGACTTCCTGGCGCCCCTCGAGGAGTCCTCTGGCCGCGACCTGAAGTCCTGGTCACGAACCTGGCTCGAGCAGGCCGGGGTCAACACCATCAGCGCGAGGATCGCCACCGACGGCGGTCGCATCAAGTCCATGACGTTGAAGCAAGAGGCGCCGGCCGAGCACCCCACCCTGCGGCCGCACCGGCTCCGCGTCGGCCTGTTCGACATTCAAGGCAGCTCGTTGGTGCGTCGCCGTTCGGTCGAGCTGGACATCGAAGGCGCTTCAACACCGGTTCCGCAGGTGGCCGGCGAAGCGATACCCGACCTCGTGCTGGTCAACGACGACGACCTCACGTACACAAAGATCGACCTGGACGACCGGTCACTGGCCACCATCAAGACCCACCTGAGCGGGATCGACGATGGGCTGGCGCGCGCGATTTTGTGGGAAGCGTTGTGGGACATGGTGCGGGACGCGAAGCTGCGGGTTGCGGATTACCTCGAGATCTCGCTCTCCAACATCGATGTCGAAACCGACCCGGCGATAGCCGGGTCGCTGATCGGCCGGATGACCGGCGCAATTGAGAGGTATGCGGATCCCAGCCGTCGTGCCTCCTTTCGCGCAGATGTCGCGAAGGCAGCGAAGGAGCGCATGAGCCGGGTCGCTCCGGGCACGGACCTGCAGCTCCTTTGGACCTCGGCTTTCATCGGCGCGGCTCGGCAGCCCGCCGACGTTGTCTGGGTGCGCGGCCTTCTGGACGGCACGACCCGGCTCGACGGGCTCGAGGTGGACTTCGCGGTGCGCTGGAGCGTTGTCAACACGCTCGCCACCATCGGCGAGGCCGGCGAGGACCTGATCGACGCCGAGGTCGAGCGTGATCCAACCGACCAGGGCCGCCGCGCCGCAGCCGCAGCCCGGGCCGCTCGGCCCTTGGCGGAGGCGAAAGCGGAAGCGTGGGCAGCTGTCACCGGCAAGGACGCCTCGCTGGCCATGAAGCGGGCGATTGCGTCGGGTTTCCACCGCGCGGACCAGGAGGATCTGCTCAGCGAGTATGTGAAGCCCTACTTCGACTGCCTCCTTCCGATCTGGAACGAATTTGTGATCGAAGAGGCGCTTGGCTTCATCGGGTCCATGTACCCGCATATGGTGGTCACCAAGGCGGTGGCCGACCTCACCGATTCCTGGCTGGCCGGCACCGCGGAGGTGCCTGGCCCAATTCGCCGCTCGCTCCTCGAATCCAAGGACGACCTCAAGCGGGCGTTGCGCGCTCGCGTCTTCAACGCCCGACCGGCCTAGCTGGTCTTGCCGACCCTGTAGCGCAAGAATAGATAGTCGCGATGCTGCCGTGCGCTGAGCAGCTTGCTCCAGGCGCCGTTCTCGGGGAGCAGCTCGATTCCCTCGACCATCCCCAACCTCTTCTCCTTGTCCCGCCCGGCCAACACGGGCGACAGGGTGAGGAACACCTCGTCGAGCAACCCCTCCCCCACGAGCTGGCCGGTCACGTGCGGCCCAGCCTCACTGAGCAGGACATCGAGCCCACGCTCGCGAAGCTCGCCCACAACCTTGCCGACATCGAGGCTCTTACCCTTCCCCAGCACCACGAGCTCGCACGACGCGGGCAACCGCGACCCGATCTTCTTCGCCCCAGGGCTGGTGGTCATGACGATCGCGCCACGCACAAGGGCAGGATGAGAGAAATCAAGCTCACCGCTCCCGGTCAGCACCACCAGCGCCGGCTCAGCGCTGCGCCCCAGCGCGCTGCGCAAAGCGGTGAACTCGGTGGCGAGAGCGGGATACACATGCGCCGGCGTCCACAGGTGACCAGGAGTGGCGCGAAGAGTGCCGGCTCCAAGCACCACGGCATCAGCGCAAGCGCGAAGCAGCCCCATCACAAAGCGATCGGCGGGTGACTTGCCACTGATCACCGAGCCAGCCGAGGGATTCGCACCGAGCGTAACGACACCGTCGATCGACGAGACGAAGTTCGCATACACCACGTGCTTCGGAAAGCCGAGGCGCCCGTATAGGTGCTTCAGGTCAACCGGCAGCGGATACTCGGGCAGGTTGTCTGCCTCGAACAAAACCTCGAACGGCGACAGCACTCAGTGGCCGATCTGCAAAGCGGCCTGGAGAAACTCGGTCCGCAGCTGGGGATCTGACTCGTAATTGCCGCGCCAGAATGAGGTGATGGTGCGCGAGTGGTCCTCGCGGACGCCTCGCATCTGCGTGCAGAGGTGCATCGCCGACAGGTGCACTGCGACACCGTGAGGCTGTAGGACGCGGACCAGCTCGTCAGCGATCTGCACCCCAACCCTCTCCTGCACCGTGAACCGGCGGGCGAACACTCTGACCAGGCGCGTCAGTTTGGAGATGCCGATGATCTCCTCGTGCGCGATGTAGCCGATGTAGGCGTGCCCGTGGAACGGAAGGACGTGGTGCTCGCACAGGGAGAAGAACTCGATCGGCCCTTCGATGACCTGCGCGATGCTGCAGTCGGGGCCCCCGCGGCACTCTGTGGGAAACGCGGTGAGGAGCTTGGGGTCGCCCTCGTAGCCGATGGTCGCGTCGTAGAGGGCCCGCACAAAGCGGGTTGGCGTCTGGAGGGTTCCGGGAGTGTCGAGGTCCATCCCAAAGGCTTGGAACATCTCAGCGGCGTAGCCCTCGAACTTCTTCCACTTTTCAGGGCTGATGGTCCGTGGCTGAACCTGTTCCCAATGGGTTGTCTCCTCGGGATCGAAGGCGAGACTCGTCATGAGCTGACTCCTTGGTCTGGATCGATGGGATCAACTCACTCTACGGTTTCGGGCTACCCAAGCCCCGTCCAGGCCAAGAGTCGACCAGAAGTGGGGATCTCCTGATCGCCCCAACTGTCGCTTTCGAATGAGGGCCGATCAGTCAGCCTGGACGTCGATGGTGGGCGCATCGTGACGATTCCGCCGACGGTGACCTTTGGTCCTTCTCCGCGCGGACCGGACTAGCGCCGAATCTCTGTCGCGGCACTCTTAGTTGGTCCGGAGGTCGACTACGAGGCGGGTCGGGCTGGTCATTATCTGCGCGTAGTAGCACGCACTCGACGAGAGCCCCACTGCCCACTGGACAGTCCCCTCGAAGTCCCCTACCTTGCGCACCTCGAGGATGCCCGGATAGCTCGGCGTCTTGATGTCAGTCGGTCCCGTGTACGCCGTGTGGCTGTCAGCGCCGGTGATCTTGATCAACAGGCCGTAATTGCCGGCGAGCGTGACGGTCTTCCCCTGTCCATCCGTGACGAACTTCGTGTTTGCCTGCGGGGTGATTGTGATGGTGCCCGTCCTTACGTCCTTGAACTCGATCGTCAGCCGGTCGTATCCGGCGTGGGTGCCCGTGCGGACAGCATCGATGAGCGCCAATGGCGGCGCCGTCTCGTGGGTCAAAGTTGACGGACCGGTAACGCATACCAACGGAGTGGCCGTTGGGTTTGGAGTCGGTGAAGGAGATGGCGCGGCCGACGGTGACGGGCCGGGGCCATGAGCGTTTGTCGGCGGGCGGTTAAGCGGGTTGCCGACCAGAAGGACGCCGACGAGGATGACAGCGATCACGGTGGCCGCCAGGGCGGCGATCCACACCGGGCCGCGCTGCTCGGGAGCGTGGACCAGGGCCGCGCGCACGCGCGCGGGAAGGGCTGGGTCCGGCGACCCGCTTATCGAGTCGAACGCGTCGCCCATCTCGCGGTGGAAATCTTCGCGGGTCACTTCAGAACACCTCCTCGAGGGTCAGGTCCGATCGCAGCTTGCGAGCTGTTCGGTAAATTCGGGACTTGGCTGCCGCAGGCGAGAGACCCAGAGTGCGGGCAACCTCGTCGAGCGGAAGGTCGAGATAGAAGTGAAGAACGAGCGGAAGCCTCTCGTCGGGGCGAAGCCTCAGGAGCGCCGTCTTCAGGTCGCTCGAAGTCTCATCGAAATGATCGCGCGAGCCTTGAAGCGGCAGTACCTCCGCGACCTTGACCACCGTCCACCAGCGCTGTCTGCGGACCATGCGGCACTCGTTGGCGACGATCGAAAGAAACCATGAGCGCAGCGAGCCGGCGTCACCGCGAAGCTGGCCGAACTTGCGCCAGGCCTTGATCGAAGCCTCCTGCACGGCATCCTCGGCAGCCGAACGGTCCGCGAGCATGACGGCAGCGAGCCGGTAGGCAGGATTGAGCAGCGGCTCGATAAGAGCCGCAAAAGCGTGGGCATCGCCCGCCGCGGCGCGAGCGATCATCTGAGGGCGCTGCTCAACCACAACACCAATCATGTCTCGACCATTGGATGCACTAACCAGCGGTTTGGTTGCACGGATGGCAACCGGACCCGAGGAGCTGGCTAGAGATCCAACCCCGGAACCCCGTGCATCCCAAGGCTGAACGAGATTTCGCCGCCATGGTGGACGTCGTGCTCAACCAGGTGCCAGATGATCCATTGGCGCGAGCGAGCCGGCCGGTTGCCGGCCTCATTGGGCGTGGGTCGGGCGAATTCCTGCACAAGCTCAGCCGGCGACCACCGCTCCATGCCCGATTTGATCACCGAAAAGCTCTCCTCGAGCCCCCTGACGATCTCGGCGGCAGGCCGGGTGGCGAGCGCCTCGTCCTCGTCCCAATCGGTCATCCGACCGAATTCCGCCGACCCCTCCCCCATCCACGACTGCATCCACCAGGCTCGGGCCGCGATGATGTGGCACGCCAGCGTCCGCACCGACCAGAGATGAGGGGCAGCAGCAAGATCCAGCTGGGCCGGGTCCAGCGGCGCGATCATCTTCACCAGCCGTCGCTGGTGATCCTCATAGCCGCGACGCACCTCTGCGCCGATACCATCCCGATCGGGTTCCACCGCGGCATCGTAGGGGTACAACTAGACTTCCCGCAACGTGCGTAGGCTGTCCGCGATCTGTCTTACAACGCTAGTGCTCACCGCGTGCAGCGGCACAGGCAGCACCTCCCAATCGCCGCCGGCCACCGCGAGTCCGTCACTATCAGCCTCAACACCGCCGCCTACACCGTCCTCGAGTCCCCCGCTTCCGACTCCGAGCGGGCCGAGCCCTGACAAGAGCTCCTTCAAGCTCACCAGGATCGCTGCCGGGCTGCAAAGCCCGGTCTATGTGACCGGAGCGGGCGACGGTTCGGGGCGGCTGTTCATCGTCGAGCAGATCGGTCGGATCCGAATCCTGGAGAACGGCGCCCTCCTGCCGAAGCCCTTTCTCGACATCCGCTCCCTCGTCGTATCAGGTGGTGAACGAGGACTCCTGAGCGTCGCGTTTCACCCGCAGTTCAAGACCAATGGCGTCTTCGTCGTGGACTACACGCGCGCCTCGAAGACGCCGTCTGAGGTTGGGGACACGGTGATCGAGCGTTTCACTGTCACGCCAGATTCCAACGTCGTCGACCCTGCTTCCGGACAGAACCTGATGGTCATCAACCAGCCGCAGGCTAACCACAACGGCGGATTGGTCAAGTTCGGGCCAGACGGCCTCCTCTATATCGGAATGGGCGATGGCGGCAGCGGCGGGGACACTGGCTTTGGGCATGCCCCGCAAGGCAACGGACAGAGCCTGGCGACGTTGCTTGGCAAGATGCTCCGAATCGATGTGGGCGCGACTGGGCCGTACACGATTCCCCCTGGCAACCCGCACTTTGGGCCCGGCACGAAGCGCGAAATCTGGGCCTACGGTCTTCGCAACCCATGGCGATTCAGCTTCGACCGGGCGACTGGCGATCTCTACATCGGGGACGTTGGCCAGAATGCCTGGGAGGAGATCGATTACCAGCCCGCGGGATTCGCCGGCGGCGCGAACTACGGCTGGCCCCTATGGGAAGCCACGCATCGGTATCGAGGCGGCCCTGCGCCATCGGGCGACACCAAGCCGGTCGCCGAGTACTCGCATGCCGGCGGACAGTGTTCGGTGACCGGAGGCTATGTCTACCGCGGCGCCAGGATCCCGGCCTTGTCAGGCTTCTATTTCTTCGGCGACTACTGCGCGGGGCGGATCTGGGCGCTGATCAAGTTCGGCGGCCACTGGCGGCTGACGCTGGTGCGCGATACCGCTTATCACATCTCGTCTTTTGGGGAGGACGATGCGGGAGAGCTCTACCTGGTCGACCTCAGCGGCGCGGTCTACCGGTTCGATGCCGCCTAGCCCCCCTGCTACTTGGTACGTGGGAGAGGCCTGGGGGGTAGCACCAGGCCCCTCCGGGGCGTGACCTCTAGGGGGTTGGCGACACCTTCGCGGCAGCGTTCTCAGCAGCCTCGCGGGCAGCCGTCTCGCCTTTCTCGTGGGTCGGGTCCTCGTTCGAATGACCTGCCCCGCCTCCGAAGGGACGCTGGCCGGAGTTCTCAGCGGCCTCCCGAGCGGCACTCTCGCTCTTCTCGTGGGTCGCGTCTTCGTTCGACTTGAAGCTGGGGGCCGGCGAGGTCGCAGCGGCAGCCGCGCTAGCCGGAGTGAGCGTCGATTTCGCCAGAACTGTCGCGCCGAGGAGAACTCCGAAGATCATCGCGGCAGCCACCAACGATCCGAAGAGCAGGGTGCGGTTCTTGTTCATGGCCCAATCTTCTGGGCCGAACCTCAAAACTGGCTGTGAATGGGGTGTGAGTTTTGGCCAGGCAAGATCCTGGCTCGGAGCAAGGTATTGCCCCTGTGCCCGTTCTCCAATTCAACCGCCCAGGCACGGCTGGTTCGGTGTGTCTGGATAGCAAGCAAGACTCAGATGACACGACTACATCGCGGACAGGAGCTTTACCGGCGGGCGCTGGCGATAGTGGTCGCCGCCGTTGCACTTGCTAGCACCTCCTGTGGCTCCCCTGACGCCGTCGCCTCAAACCCAACCCCAGGCCCGGTCACGGCCGACTCGGTCCGCATGGCCTTCAGCAACTCGACGATGAAGAATGCTCACTTCAGGCTTCACGGCACTTTCATCGTGAAGCGGAACTACTTCCCCTTGACAGGCGATGGGGTTCTTCAGCTCGCGCCACGTGAAGCCGTGGCGATGACCTTTCGAATCCAGACCTACTCCACCTTGGGTGTGGTCAAGTTCCAAGTTGTGACCGTCGGCGGCAGGGCCTATATGCGAGTGGGTAGCGGCCGTTGGACATCGAAACCCTCGACTGGATCCATGGTGACGATGACGTCCTATGTTGGCGAGGAGATCATGAGCGGAATCGCCGTCTGGCATGTTCGCGCAGTGTCTGGCCGCGACACCAACGACATCTGGATACGCGAGGCCGACGCCTACATCGTGCAGCTTGTCGACGTCAGCACGTCCGGCACCCTCACCATGAACTTCGACACTTACAACAAGAGCCGGCCGATCGCCAAGCCCTAAGGGCTCACGCCTGGGTGGTTACAGGTGGGTGGTCGCCTAAACTTTTCCCCCACGGACAGGTGGCCGAGTCCGGTTGAAGGCGCGGCACTGGAAATGCCGTACAGCTGCAAGGCTGTCTTGGGTTCAAATCCCAACCTGTCCGCCAACCTGCCCTACAGGCTCGCTGCGGCTC
>DATCPW010000005.1:0-3277 GCA_036569865.1 Candidatus Dormiibacterota bacterium | reverse complement strand
AGTGACGGGCCTGGGCACCGCACAAGTGACCACTTGACGGGCTTGCCTGGAAGCCGATGATCGACGCGCTATCGGCGTGACCGCGGGCTGTTAGCGCGATCGCGGTAGCCGCCCTTGGCTTGATGTCCAACCCTGAAACTGCTCTCGCGGATGACGACCGGCGGCGTGCCGCAGGTTCACTTGAAGTACGTGATCAAGTGGATATCTATGTCATTGGGATGATCGGAGCCGTCTGCGAATTGGCGAGCGCATCCTTTACGCGGTCTAGAGGAAGGACTCGCAGCCGACGATCGAAAGGCAGGGTGGTCGCGCGGCTCGACGACTCAACCTGGCGCGACCATGCTTGACAGCAGATCCCATAAGCGATTGAGAGCGCCTTGAAGCAGATGATGCAGGTGCCGGCCAACTTGAGCCCGACGCTCAAGGGGGCAGTGATGCCCAGCGGCGCGGCTATGCCAACCACTGCGGGCAGGCAAGCTAGGGCTGCGGCGAGGGCGATGACGCCTACTAGGGCAATCTGACGGCCGGTGGTTGCCTCCTGGAAGTCGTCCGTTTGGTCGCCCATGCGGTTGAGGCGCCAATCACGTAACCGAGCGGGACCGGCACCACTGGCGTTGCCTGGCGTTCCCCGACGTTCTGGCTCCGCGAGACAGATGAGTTCCGTAATTCGTCAAGTATGCTACTTAACGTGACGGATGGGATTTACTTAACGTTTCCGAACTCCCTGGCGGCGGGTGTTGGCCGGCACGATTGTCCTTCTGCCGAGAGAGGCCGTTGCGCCGTGGGCCGCGCGGTGTCCTTGATCGCCCAGGCACTGGCGCTCGACCCGGTGGCCGGATGAGAGATCGCACCCCACCAGACCTGCAGGCCCCGCGCACAGTGCTCATCGCCGACGACGACTCGAGCATGCGCCTTCTGGTCCACGCCACCATCGAGTCCGAGGACTTCGTGGCGCTCGAGGCCGCCGATGGCCTGGCGGCCTGGGCGATGATCCAGGAGCACAGGCCGTCCCTGGTGCTGCTCGACGTGCAGATGCCGGGGCGAAGCGGCCTCGAGGTGCTGCGGTTGGTCAAGGCGGACCCGGATCTCATCACGACCCGAGTGATCCTCCTGACGTCCAAGGCTCAGGAGAGCGACGTGGAGGCGGGCCTGATCGCGGGCGCCGATTTCTATCTGACCAAGCCGTTCTCGCCGCTGGATCTCCTGACCCGGGTCGAAGAAGCACTTCAACTCTGATGGCGCTCGAAGGAGGTGAGGGCCAGACAAGAGACAAGCCTGAGCGCCGAGGCTGGTCGCTTCGCCACTACATGGCCCTGTTCCTGGCGGCCCTTCTGGCCGTGGCTGCCATCCGCGCTCTCGCAGTCCAGCGCGTTACCGAGCAGGACGCGCGGCAGGGTGCGCAGGCTAATGCGAGTTTCGCTGCTCGAGCGGCGGCGAGCGAAATCGCCAACGATCTCATGCTGCTCGAGCAGACCACCGCCAACCTGGCGGCGAATCCTCAGGTTGCCGCTCTCCTCACCTCGCGAATCGGACCGTGCGGCCTCACCTTCCCGGTGGGCAGTCCCTTTTCGACCGGGCATCTCGACATCGTCAAGTCCGACGGATCGGTGAAGTGTTCGTCTTCGCCTCTTCCCAGTGGGCAGGTGTACGGTGTGGCCGACTGGCTGCCGGTGGCCATCCACAGTCCAATTACGGTGGCCCCTTTCCTCGACCCGGTCACCGGTCAGCTCTCCGCGGTCGTCGCCGCCCCCGTCGGCGGAGGGCTCGGCGCGGTTGCGGCGATCGTCGCGCTGGCGCCGCTGGGCCCCAATCTCGCCGCCAGCTTGGGCGGTGCTCCTGAGCTCGAGTTCCTGGTCACGACAAGCGACCCCAAGATGGTGGTGCTCGCCCGCTCGCTCGAACCGGCGCGCTGGGTGGGAACACCGCTGGCGGGCACAGCATTCGCGAGCTCCCCCGACCAGGTCGAACGCCCCGACGTCGAGGGCACGACTCGCCTGTATAGCCGGTTCACGGTCGCCTCGACGGCATGGATGGTTTTTGCCGGGGTCGATGAGGCGGTCGCGCTGTCTGCCGCCGGTCAGTATGCGAACCTCTTCCTTGCCATCAGCCTGGCCGGCCTGGGCATCATGTTGGTGGTCGTTTTCGTCATTTATCGGCGCATAGCCGAGCCGGTTCGGCGGCTGAGCCTGGTCATGCGCGGTTTGACGCCAGGCGAAGCTGTCAGCGCCGTCGCGGGAAACGGCGCGCTTGAGGTCAACGCCCTGGCTGAGGACTACGACAAGCTGATGGCGACGGTGAAGCGTGATGCGGCCGAGCGGCTCAGCAGCGTGCAGGCGGCGCTCGTCTCGGAACGCAACTATCGGAGGCTCTTCGAAGGCCATCCCCAGCCGATGTGGCTGTATGACGTGGATACGCTTGCGTTTCTCAATGTGAACGATGCCGCCGTGGAGCGATTCGGCTACTCACGTGAGGAGTTCCTCGCCATGACGATCAAAGACATACGCCCGCCCCAGGACGTTCCGAAGTTCCTCGAACTCAATGCAAGCCCACAGCCGAACCTCGATCGAAGCGGCCCGTGGCGCCTCCTTTTGAAGGATGGCACCACCGTCCAGCTCCTGATCACATCGCACGCGACCACTTTCGGCGAGCACAACGCCCGATTCGTGCTGGCGGAGGACCTGACGGAGAGCCAGCGACTCGAGCTGGAGCTCAACCGGTCGCAGGCTCGCGCGGAAGCCAGTGTGGAGCTCAGCCGCGCCAAGGACGAGATGGTGTCGTTGGTGAGTCACGAGCTGCGCACGCCTCTCGCCAGCATCGTCGGCTTCGCGGAGCTGTTGGTGACACGTGAGGTTACGCCCGAGCGACGCAGACAGTATCTCAGGGTCATGCTTCAGGAGGGCCGTCGCCTGACCGCGCTAATCAACGACTTCCTCGATCTCCGACGCATCGAGGGCGGCCACCTAGCGATGCGCTTCGCCCCCGCGGACATCACAGCGCTCATCAAGCGCGCTATCGATCTCATGGGCGGCCCTGCCGGCCCACCGATCGAAGCCCGCCTGCCGGATGATCTCGCGCTGGTTCACATCGACAGCGATTCCATCTTCCGGGTGTTGACGAACCTGCTTTCGAACGCCCTTAAGTACTCTCCCAATGGCGGCTTGATCATCGTCGGTGCCGCCGTCGTTGAAGGCATGGTCGAGGTCGACGTTCTAGACGAGGGCCTGGGCATCCCGGGCGACGCCCTGTCTCAGGTGTTTCGCAGGTTCTATCGCGTCGA
>DATCPW010000004.1:0-2653 GCA_036569865.1 Candidatus Dormiibacterota bacterium | reverse complement strand
TGGGCCGATGGCGGCAAGCATGTGTTGGACAACCTGGTGCTGCTCTGCCGCCGTCACCACCGCATGGTTCACGAAGAAGGCTGGCAGCTAGTCGTCACCGCTGACGGCGAAATCGTGGCCCTAACGCCTGACCGGTTTGCTTTCGGGTCTGTTCCACCGTAATACAACCGACCCGAGGTGATCGTCGTCGAGCTCCACGGGCTGTGCGCTACGGCTTGGTCGCGAAGTCGACCGGTGCTCTGACCTCTCGATTCACCTCTAGGCGGAAGATGTCCGGCCGGCCGTAGTGGCCGGCGACGTCAAGCGTTCGCTTGGCGGCCGCGGCCCGGGCCGGATCGCAGTCGGCGTAGAGGATGCCGTGCTTCTCGTGCAGCGGTCCAGCCACGACGGTGCCGCCCGGATCAACGATCACCGAGTCACCCGGGTTGAACCACGCTTCGAGGTCGGGGAACAGCCGTTTCCGGTCGGGAAAGTCGGTGGGGATGTCCTTTCCACGCATGCTGCTCCCATTCCCAAGCACCCAGCACCGCCCTTCGAGTGCGATGTGGCGCATTGTCGACAGCCAGGTCCCGCCCTCGTCCCACGTCGGCGCGATGTAGATCTCGCAGCCCTGCGCGAAGATCGCGAAACGGGCAAGCGGCATGTAGCTCTCCCAGCAGATGAGAGATCCCACCCGCCCTGAAGGCGTATCGGTCACGCGCAGCCCGGTGGCATCGCCGGCCCCCCACACCATTCGCTCGGGGTTGGTCGGCATCAGCTTGCGGTGGCGGTTCAGGATCTCTCCATCCGGCCCGACGAGGACCACAGAGTTGTAGAGAGTTCCCCGGCTGAACTCGCCGTCGCGCTCGTGGATCCCGATCGAGACGGTCAGCTTGAGCCGGCGAGCAGCGGCCTGTATCGGCTTCAGCTGTCCGGCCTTGAGGTCGACGGAGTTCTCGAGCAGCCGCTTGTGGATGTCGCCGCTCAACCCATAGTCGTCTCCCGGCCGCAGGCGCCAGACCCACTCCGGGTAACCGGGAACCCAGGTCTCCGGGAAGGAAACCAGCTTGGCGCCGCCCGCCGCGGCTTCATCGAGCAGCTCGACACCTCGCGCGAGGGTCTTCTGCCGGTTGAGGGCTACCGGGGGATGCTGGACGACGGCGACGCGGTAAGGGCTCGCGGCCTTTTTTGGCATGAAGCCATGTTGCAACGTCGCGGCGCTTTGTGCCTAGTGCTTTGCCGGAAAGTCCCCCGCGCGCGCGACCATGCTCGGCAGCTCCTTGCCCAGCTGCTCGCCGAGCCAAAGAGAGCAAGCGATGAGGGCGTCGAGGTCTATGTCTGTCTCCACGCCGAGACCACGCAATAGATAGAAGAGGTCTTCGGTCGCGATGTTTCCCGTCGCCTTAGGCGCGAACGGGCACCCACCTGCGCCGCCAACCGATGCGTCCAGAGAGACGGCGCCCTGCTCGAGCGCCTCCACTGCGTTTGCGTATCCGGTGTTGCGCGTGTTGTGGAAGTGAGCCCCAACTGTCGCGCCAAGGCGCCGCGCGCCGGCGACCAGCTCCTTCACCTGCGCGGGGACTCCGACGCCGATGGTGTCGGCGAGGCAGATCTCATCCGCGGGAGCGGCCATCAGGCGCTCGACGATGCCGAGCACCTTCTGCGCCGGCACCGGTCCTTCGAACGGACAGCCGAAAGCGACGCTGACGGTGACCGTGATTGGCATCTTGTCGGCGCGCGCCCGGCGCACGAGGGCCAGCGCCGTCTCGATGCCCTCGTCGGTGGCTGCGTTCTGATTGCGGCGCCCAAAGGTGTCTGTGGCCGCCATCGCGTAATGCACCTCATCGACCCGCGCGGCAATCGCGCGGTCATAGCCCTTCTCGTTGAGGACCAGGCCCGCATATGACGTGCCGGAGAGCCGGTGCAGCGCCCTCATGACCTCCTCGGCCCCGGCCATCTGCGGGACCAGCTTGGGGTTCACGAAGCTCGCGGCCTCGATTCGTTTCAGGCCGGCCGCGGCGAGCCGATCACACAGGTCGGCGCGCACGCTGGGTTCGAGCACCCCGTCCTCGTTCTGCAGCCCGTCGCGAGGCCCGACGTCGCAGATCAGCACGTCCACTTACTAAAGGTAGACGGGTGGGCGGCGGACTTAATGCCCAGTAGTTCAACGGCCGCCTCGCCCCGGCTTATCCTGCGCGTGGTGAGCAGAAATCCCTGGGCGGTCGAAGGGCCCGTCCAGGCCGAAGTCTTCGTCCTCCGGATGAGGGCAGGCAGTCCCGAGCTGGCCGGGCCTTGTGGCCCCGACCCCTGGTACATCGAGCTTGCGGCTGAGGACGATCCGGTGGAGGTCGTCAGCCGGCTGTCGCGCAACCTGATGGGCGAGCCGGTGCTGGTTCATTCGACCTCGTGGCGGCGCGCTCGGGGTGCGGTTGTGCTGAGCTTTGTCGTCGTCAACTCGGACAAGCAGGCGCCGCAGCTCGTGGGCTTGCCGATCTCGAGGGCGGAGCTGGCGCGCTCTGGCCCCACCAGCGCGGCAAAGACGATCGCCGCCGCCCAGGTGCTGGAGCACGGGCTGCGTCACCTGGCCTGGCTGTCGCGGGAGGACCAGATCGTGATGGGGGCCCTCAGCGACGAGTGGAAGCGAGCCCTCGAAGATTACGTGCCAGAGCCCTTC
>DATCPW010000003.1:0-5909 GCA_036569865.1 Candidatus Dormiibacterota bacterium | reverse complement strand
GCTGTGCAATCCCCACGCAATCGACAACCTTTCGTGCCACTCCTTGTCCTGCGAAAACACACAGCAATCGAAGTCTTCGCTCGGCTGCAGGCTACGGCCAGCCCGCTGTTGGCCGCGTTGTTGGTTGCTCGAGCGTGGGGGTATCGCGAGGTAGCGCTCTCGCTCGATCCAGGGGCGCCAAGCGGCAATCACGTACGACGCCTCACGCGGTGGGGTGCGCGGGCCCTGTACACAAGGGCCGGCGACTGGGCGCAGCAGAAGGATGTCCAAGCCGCTCGCAAAGCCACACGGCGTCGACGTGCGACCCTAAGGGTTCTGATTCTTGCCGGCACCGCTGCCCTCGGTTGGTGGTTGGTCTGGTTGGTCAACTTCACGCACGCAGCCTCACTTCCCTTATACGGCCTTCTGGTGCTGGCGCAACTGATCAACATCTTCCAGGTCGTCGGCTACTGGCACGCGGTGTGGCGCCTGCGCGAACCGAGCCGTCGCAACGGAGACATCGAAGGCGATGTCGATGTTTTGATCACGACATACAACGAGCCAATCGAAATCGTCGAGTCAACGCTGGCGGCGGCGGTCGCTATGCACAGGCCACACCGCACGTACTTGCTCGATGACGGGCGACGGCCCGAAATGGAGCAGCTGGCGCATCGCTATGGAGCTGAGTGGTTGACGCGACCTGACAACCGCGGTCACAAAGCAGGGAATCTCAACGAGGCTCTCAAGCGCACCGATGGCGACTTCTTCGCCGTGTTTGACGCCGACCATGTTCCGGACGCGACGTTCCTCGAGCGCCTGCTGCCGTGGTTTCGCGATGCGGAAATCGCCTGGGTTCAGGCACCCCAGTTCTATGCCAATCAGGATGTGTCATTCACCGCAGGTGGCGCGATGGACCAGCAGGCGATTTTCTTCGGCCCGGTCTGCGAGGGGATGGACGGACTCGATGCTGTCATCTGCTGCGGCACCAATTTCGTGATGCGGCGTGCCGCGGTCGATGAGATTGGCGGATTCAAGGAGGACTCGGTGACCGAGGATGCAGCCACCGGCCTCGCGCTGCATGCACGCGGCTGGCGATCGCGCTACATCAACGAACGTCTGGCCGATGGCCTTGCTCCAGAAGACCTCCCTTCGTTTCTCAAGCAGCAGCGTCGCTGGGCCCAGGGCAACCTCGAGATGCTGGTTCGCGGTCTGCATACCATGAACAGGCTTCGACCCGCGCTCGGAATTCAATACGCGTGGGCCGCTTCCAACTATCTGAGCGGCGTCTCGGTGCTCATCTACATAACCCTGCCCTGCATTTTCTTGCTCGTCGGTGTGCAAACGGTGAAGTTGACCTCCTCCGACGATTTCATCGCTCACTTTCTGCCCTACATCTTCCTGACGGTGTTCATCTTTGTGCGGTCTCTCGACGGCCAGCTGAGGCTGCGTTCAGTACAGGTTTCGTTCGGTCTCTTTCCGGTCCATCTTTCGGCGTTGGCCTCAGCGATCGTTGGACGTCGGATTGCTTTTGCCGTCACTCCAAAGGTCGCTAAGGGCGGCTCTGCCTACATGTTGGTCATCCCTCAGCTGGCTGCGATCGCGCTGAGCCTGATCTCAATCCCGGTCGGTCTGCACCGCGTCGTCGATGCGAGTGCGATCACCAACTCGTGCTGGGCGTTGTTCAACATCGCGATGCTGGCCGGCATCGTGCGGGCAGCGAGCGGCCACCGCACAGCCGAGCCAGCCTTATCCAGGGCTCAGGAGGCTGCCTGATGGCGATCATCGCTCTCGACTTCCGTATTCGCACACGCGCTTTCATGAACGTGTCGACCGTGACCAAGTGGGCGAACCGCCTTGCGTTGCCCTGCATGGTCGTTGTCGCCGCGGCGCTTCGCCTCTACGACGCAGGTCGGCTCAGCCTTCGCCTCGACGAGGGCCAGAGCCTGCACTTTGCGCTCCTGCCGCTGAAGCCTTACGACGCCACATACCAGCACACCGCATCCTTGTTCCAGGCCGCGGCCGCAGACGTCCACCCGCCTGGTTACCTGCTGCTGCTCCACGAATGGATTGCTCGATTTGGCACGGACACGGTGGTACTTCGCCTACCGAGTGAGCTGGCCGCGATCGCGACGATTCCGCTCCTCTATCTGTTGGCCAGACGGCTCTACAGCCACCACATCGGGCTTCTGGCCTCAGCGCTTGGTGCCGCGTCGCCATTCTGGATATGGCATGCACAGGAAGCTCGCATGTACAGCTTTTTGGTCCTTTTCGGAACTGCAGCCACGCTCGGACTGGTGTATGCGGTCGAGGACCGCCGCATTTGGGGATGGGTCCTGTTCACGCTCGCCACCGGCCTCGGAATCTACTTCCACTACTTCGCCTTCGCCGTGCTGGCGGCGCATCTGGTGTACGTCGTGATACGTGCGTCGCGCTTGGGCCTGGCCGTGCTGAAGCCGGCTGCTCTAGCACTGGCCTTCTTATCGGTCGCTTACCTTCCCTGGATCTGGATGCTGGTCCACTTCTATCGCGGAGCTGGCGACCCCAATCTGGCGCCGCCCGACGCCTACACACCCCTCCTGCTGCTGTCCGACTTCCTGCTCGGCTATCTAAATGTCGCGGCAACGTCACAGGTGATGGCTGCGTGGCCATTGCTCGTGTTTCTGGCCCTGGCTGCGGGAAGTTTCGGTGCTCATCCGAGCTGGCGTGGACTCTTGCTGTGGACTCTCTTTCTCGTGCCGACCATCGGCGTTTTCGCGCTGTCCCTGACCTGGAAGCCGATGGTCTCGGCCCGCTACCTCATCGTCGTGACGCCGGCCCTCTTCATTCTTCTGGCGGTCGCGGTGGAAAGGATCGTTCGCGGGCCGATCCATCTGGCCGCCATCGCATTGATAGCAACCCTGATGCTGCTCGGCCTGGGCGTTGAACGAACCAGCCCGTACAGCCCGGCTGCGGAGGACTTCCATCAGGTCGCCGACTATATCCACGCGCATTCTGCAGCCGGCGATGTGGTCGGTATCGACGCAGGCTTTAATCGATACACGTACGAGTACTACTCCAACGACAACCTACCGACGTACCTCATTCCTGCTCCTACGGCCACGCCCCAGACAAAGCTGGACGAAGCCGCCATCGACGGCTATGTGCGCAGCCTTGCTGCGGGGTACAAGCGGCTGTGGATGGTCTACTACCTCGAGGACGAGGGCTCGGCCTCCGTCCGGCACTACCTCGACTACCACTTTCCCGGCCGGAACGTGGTGATTGGCGGCCTTTACGGCCGTAACCAGCCAGGCGATCCCGGAAGCTTCGTCAATGTGCAGCTGGTCTTGTATCAGATTCCTGATCTGCCACAGCAACCCGTCCAGGCCAGGCCGCTTACCTTGGCTCAGCTGGACTGGCTCACCGGATTGTCTTCGACCACCCGATATCCGGATGCCGCAGTGCTGGGCAGCCAGGGCGAGATTGTGCGACCGATTGGGTGGTCAACTCCCGAGCCGGAGCCGCTGCCTCGTTGGGGATTCGGTGCATTGTCCCCGCCGGCGCCGGACGACATCATCACCGTCTTCAACCCAAACCGCAGCGCGGTCAAGATCCAGATTCAGGCGCACTGGAGGCTGGGTGACATCGTCACCCAGATCGCAGTCCCCGCACTGTCCGCCCTCGAATACAGCCTTGCTCACTGGGACAGCCGGGCTGCGGGCCTCGCGCTCACCGTTGTCTCATCGCTTCCCGTGACCGTGAACCGAACGGAGTTGTCGGGTAAGCAAGTCATCAAGCGATACGGGTGGGACGCCCGAGTTCCCTCCGGTCAGGCATACGACGGTCAGGTCTGGGTCGGCGGGTCTCAGCCGCCTAGGCCTGCCCAACTTGTGCAACTGCCGTGCGGGGGCGCTGAGATATGGGCCTCGCACATGCAAAGGGGCTCGGGCAGTTTTACCGTCAGCCGCTATCTGGCCAGCGGTCAGCAGCTTGCGGTGCGAGGCGGGTGGAGTTACGACATTCGCAAGGGCGGCATTCAACGAATTGCCTCGATTCCAGCTCGGCAGCTCGGCTATGGCAATTACGAGCTCCGTGTGGTCAGGGCCGGAGGTGGGCAACCGACCTCCGAGCGAATCGCATATTTCGGTATCGGCTGCACGCCGCCATGGTTGATCCCGCGACTGTTTCCGAAGCACGGAGGCGGCGATTGAGGCGGCTCAGACTGACATATCTAGCGTTGGGCATCGTGATCACGCTCGGCGCGAGCGCACTGGTCTATCAATTCGGGTTCGGCGCAGGCAAGCTCCATGCGAGCCGCCCCCAAGCCTCCGCAACCCAAGTAGCACCGTCGCCTGTCGAGTCGCCACGTCCCGCGCTGTTGGCGGCAGCATGGAGCGGCTACAAGGATCGCTTCATTCAGCCCGACGGTCGCGTTATCGATTTACAGCGCGACCAGGTGACCACGTCCGAAGGCCAGTCCTACGCCATGCTGCGCGCGGTCTGGATGAATGACCGGCCCACTTTCGACATGACCTGGCGGTGGACACAGGATAACTTGGGCGACCCCGCACGCAGCCGTATCGGCTGGTTATGGGGCAAGGCTCCCGATGGGAGCTGGCGCGTGTTGGATTCAAACAGCGCGAGCGACGCCGATGAAGATATCGCCCTCGCGTTGCTTTTCGCAGCCCATCAGTGGAGCTCCGCCTACCGACCGGCTGCAATCGCTTTGCTCGGCCGAATTTGGGACGAGGATGTGGCCACCGTCGCAGGGCTGCCCTATCTCGCGGCCGGCAATTGGGCACCAGGAGCAGCCGGGGGCCCCGTCTTGAACCCTTCTTATTTCGCTCCTTATGAGTATCGGATCTTTGCGCAGGAAGACCACGCGCATCCGTGGGGAGAGCTCGTCGATTCCTCGTATAAGGCCTTGCAAGCGTGCACCGACTCACCCCTGGACAGCGGCGCCGGCCGCCTGCCCCCCAACTGGTGCGCTCTCGACGTCGCCACCGGGGCTGTGCACGCTGCGCCCGGCATGTCTCAAGGCAGCGACTACGGATACGACGCCTTCCGCGTAATGTGGCGAGTGGCTCTGGACGCCAATTGGAACCTCGAGCCGCGAGCGGTGCGATACCTCAACTCTCACAGCATGGTCCTGCTCGATTCATGGCGCCAGCAGGGCAAGCTCGCAGCGGTATACACACATGACGGCGCGGTCCGCAATCCAAACGAAGATCCGACCGTATACGGTGGCGCCATCGCCTCCTTTCTCGTCGTCGACAGGAAGGCTGCGGATCAAATGACGTCTCGCCTGGAGGCGACCGCGACGAGTAGTGGCCAGGACGGCATGTACTTCGGAACATCGACCAATTACTACGAGCAGAACTGGGTTTGGTTCGGCCTCGCGTTCGCTTACGGCACTCTCCACAACCTGGATCGGTGAGAGCAGTCAGGCGAGAGGCAACTCGATCGTGAAGCGTGCTCCAGCGCCCGGTTTGCTCTCGACGTGCACGGCGCCTCCGTGGGTGCGCGCAACTTCATACACAACTGTCAGACCGAGACCGCCGTCGGAGCGGCTCCGTCCGTCTTTGAACCAGGGTTCGAACACGTGCGGCAGATGCTCGGGCGCGATCCCGTTGCCGGAGTCCGCCACAGTAATCAACGCGTGACCTCCCGACGACTGGCAGCTCAGATGGATCTCCCCGCTCTCGGGAGTATGCCGAGCGGCGTTGACGACGAGGTTGAGGACGGCACGAGCCAATTGCTCGCGGTTACCTCGCACCATGACGGCTTTGGGCGCGTAGACAACCCAATGTTGAGTCGAGGCGCCCCGAGCTCGGCGATGCACCTCGAGGAGAAGCTCACGCACATCAACGGTTTTGGTCGACACCTTGTCGGTTTGGATGCGGCTCAAGAAGAGCAGGTCGTTGACGTCTTCAGTCACGCGTTCCAGTTCCTGG
>DATCPW010000002.1:0-9842 GCA_036569865.1 Candidatus Dormiibacterota bacterium | reverse complement strand
CTGGTGAGCGGCATGGCCATGAGTCGAAGGTCGATCTGGCGTTTGAGGGTGAGTGGGCTGACCGAGCTATAGAGCTCGACCAGGGCCTTCACCTTGGTCAGGTCGGCTGAACCGGAGGCGAGAACTCGCTGCAGAGGCGTGGTCGGGATGTCATATCGCCTGCGAGGCTGACGGTCGGCGCGGTGCTCCTTGCCGACCAGTTTCATGACCGGCTGGAAACAGTTGTTGTAAGGCCGAAGAAGTTCGGTGTAGAACTCGTCCAGCCAGTTCAGCTGCGAGGTCATATCCAGCCGCTGGTAGCCGATAAGTCGGCGGACCAAGGTCCAGTTCTTTTGCTCGATGTGGGCATTGTCGTTTTTGTGGAACGGCCGCGAGCGCGAGATTTGGATGCCCTCGTCGTGGCACCAGCTGATGAGGCGGCGATTGATGAACTCATGGCCGTTGTCGGGATGGATGCCGAGGAGAGGGAAGGGCAGTTGGTGGCGGATGCGCTGCATCGCCGCCAGCACCGGTTCCTGGGTTCGTCCCATCACTGGCACCCGCTCTGTCCAGCCAGTGCTGATGTCGGTCGCCGAGATGGTCCAGATCCACTGGCCAACCACACTGCCGCCGCTGTGGGCGACACTGTCGACCTCTAGATATCCCGGCCGGTCCAGTTCCTTCCATTGGCCGACCACGACCGGCACCTCATGGCGGAGAAGCGTTGCCGGCTTGGTTTGCGACATCCGCCGCTCGAACAGGTCTCTATGCTGCCGCCGCAGCTGACGCAAATTGCGTTCCACAGTCGAGGTGCTGACCATCCGCAGCTGCTTCTCAAGCTCCGGAGTTAGCTCGAGTTGGCCATGCCGCTCGAGCAACAAAGAGAGAGGGCGCAGGAAGGGCCGCAGCCGTTCCGCGCAGATGTAGCCGGAGGCTTCCCAAAGAATCTTCAGCGCGCGCTGGAACTCGAAACTATATCGGCGCTTGCGCTGCCGGCGAACCCCTAGCCAGCGCCTTCGCTGTGTGCCCCGGAGGACCCTGAGAGCGTGTTTGCGTGAGTAGCCGGTGGCCAGGCAAAAGGCGTCCAGGATTCGACCCCGCTCCTTTCGCCCTGCCTGCTGGTAGCTCCACCCGAGTTCCACCGCCAGTTCATATCTCTCCCGGATTCGCATCCGCCCCTCCCCGGCCGAGCCCTCGGCCGACGAGGGTTCTCGGTGCGATTTCTTGGTGAAGGAACGATGCGACTTAGGGTGCGATTCCTGCTGACTTAATACGGCCAGTTGACTCTACGAACGTCCGTTCGGTATACTGAGGCCACGAACATGCGTACCCTCGCGACCCAGGTCCGGCTGCGGCGGCTCGACCGCGCCTTCTCGGAAGCGCTCGATCGCCTGCTGTCCGAGCCCGCTGAGCGCGAGATGGTCGGCCTCATCTCAGCCAAGCTCCTCGAGCTGGCCTCGGACGTCAGGGACTCGTGGCGACGCGAGAGCTTGCAAACAATGCCGGCACCAGCCCTGGACGCCTACGTAAAGGAAGCGCTCCGTACGGCCGAGTTCGTGATCGCGGCTCTGCCGCAGACCGGAGCTGACCTGGAGCTCCTAGGCCAGGACTTCGAGAAGGCGGTGCTGCCGCTCGAGGTCTTCCTGCGGGGCCTGGACGTCGAGCCGGCCCTGCAGCGCTCCGCGTAAGCATCTCCGGCTCGGCCCTCAGCCGCGGATCGGATCGCGATCCAAGTGACCAAAAGTGCCCGAATGGCCCATTCGAGGGGCCGGGATGCGGCCAAAACTGCACACATGGCAGGTTATCCGCACCTTATGGACTGAATAGCGGTCAACATGGCAGGTTATCCGCACCTTATGGACTGAATAGCGGTCATTATCAGCACCATGACCTCTAGCTGAGGCAGACGGCTAAGGCTCCCTTCCCGACCTTTTCAGGGCCTCTTCCAGCGTCGCTCGGCTGATGTGTCCCTCCGCGACAACCAAACCGTCAGCCAAGACGATCGGGACGCGCCAGTCGTACAGGCGAAACAGCTCGTCGTCGGCGTCGACATCGACCAGGTGGGGGTCGTGGCCGAGCTCGCGGAGTAGGGCCAGGGCTTGGTCGCAGAGGTGGCAGCCTTGCCGGGTGACCAGGACCAGCTCCACGAGGCTGAGCCTAGCGCAGCCGGCTAGCCGGGAAGCTGTAGCACCTCCCCCACATCGATCTGAGAGCTGTGAAACCCGTTGAGGGCCTCGATCTCGTCAATGCGCACCCGGACGTCGTCGCCCGGGTAGCGCGCCGCGGCGATGCCCCACAGCGTGTCGCCTGGCTGCACGACCACGGTGGCGACCACCGGCGGCGTGTCCCCCAGAGCCACCTTGGAAAGCCCAACGGCTAGGGCGCCTGCTGCCAGGACCACGACGCTCCAGCGGCCGAGATGCCGCAGCGGCGGCTCGCGGCGCGATCGGAGCGGTCGGATCGAGTAACCGGTGGCGTACATGTGTTCGGGGACTGTAACGAACGCCCGTTCGCTTGTCAAGTCTATCGAACAAAGGTTTGCACTCCGAGGGGGAGTTTGCTAGAGTGGACTCCAGCGTCCTGAATACGATCTTGGAGATGGCATCAAATTGACCGAACAACTGACCGAACGGCAGAACAAGATCCTCGATTACATCCGCTATGTGACCAAGGTCCGGAGCTACCCCCCCAGCGTGCGTGAGATCGGCGAAGCCGTCGGCCTCAGCTCGAGCTCCACGGTCCACAACCACCTGAACCAGCTGGAGCGCCGCGGCCTCATCAAGCGCGACCCCAGCAAGTCCCGCACCGTGCAGCTCGTCACCGACGCCCAGGCGGACGCCCAGCGCCGCAACGCCGTTTCCATCCCGGTCATCGGCAACGTCGCCGCCGGTGTCCCCATCCTCGCCGAGCAGAACGTCGAGGAACACATGCTCCTCTCCTCCGACATGGCCCAGGAAGGCAACTTCCTGCTGCGCGTGCGAGGCGAGAGCATGATCAACGCGGGCATCCTCGACGGCGACCTCGTTCTGGTCAAGCCACAACAGGAAGCCACCAACGGCTCGATCGTCGTGGCGCTGGTGGACGGCGACGCCACTGTGAAGAGGTTCGAGCGTGGCAACGGCCACGTCAAGCTCATCGCCGAGAACCCGGCCTACGAGCCGATCGTGACCACGAACGTCAGCCTGGTTGGCGTCGTGCGCGGGGTGATCCGCCTCTTCCACTAGGGGCGGACCTTCCGGCAGTCGCGGCGTAGGCTTCGAAGCGTTGTGCAGCGTGGCGGGGCACCCAACCCCATGCCCGCGTGCCTCCTTCGACGTACTCGGTCCGCTCCACGCCCCCGACCTTGCGCAGGGCGGCCAACACCGACTCCCCTCCATATGGAACCAGGATCTCGAAGTCGACGATGTCGCCGCGGCTTGACTTCTCGACTGCACCCAGCAGTTCCTTCAAACCACTTCGCTTTGTCGCCGAGATCGCTACTGCTTCCGGGTAGCGGCTGGTGACAGCCCCGATCGCTCGCCGCCTGGCCAAAGGCGCCAGCAGGTCCACCTTGTTCAGCACAACGACTCGAGGCTTGTCGGCCGCGCCGAGGTCGCCCAGCACCTTCTCCACCGTCGCCGCCTGGTCAAGCACCGTCGACGAGCTGACGTCCAGCACCTGGATGATCAGATCCGCTTCGGTCACCTCCTCGAGCGTCGCCCGGAATGCGGCTACGAGGTCGGTGGGCAGCTTCTGGATGAAGCCGACGGTGTCGGTGAGCAACACCTCGCGTCCGGTGGGCAGGGCCAAGCGACGTGTCGTGGGATCGAGGGTGGCGAACACGCGCTGCTCGGCCTGAACATGCGCCCCCGTCAACGCGTTAAGCAACGTCGACTTGCCAGCATTGGTGTAGCCGACGATCGCCGCCGTCTCCAGCTCGGCGCTCCGCCGGCCGGTGCGCTGCTGGTGTCGCTGCGAGCGCACCTGCTCGATCTCCCGCTCGAGGTCGCGCATGCGCTTGCGGATGCGCCGCCGCTCCACCTCGATCTGCTGCTCGCCGGCGCCTCCTCTCGCCCCCACCCCACCTCGCCTTCCACCGACCTGACGGTCGTATGCATACGAGCCGATCAGCCGCGGCAGCATGTGGTGGAGCCGCGCTGCTTCGACCTGCAGCCGTCCCTCGTGGGTGCGCGCGTGCTGAGCGAAGATGTCGAGAATAACCTCGGTCCGGTCGAGCACCCGCACCTTGAGCTCGCGCTCGAGGTTGCGCTGCTGGCGCGGGCTCAAATCGTCGTTGCAGATGACCACATCGAACGCGCCCTCCTGGCGCATCTCGCGGAGCTCATCGACCTTGCCCATCCCGATGAAGTGAGCGGGGTCCACCCCACTCCGTCTCTGGATGTCTGTGCCCACGACCTCGGCGCCCGCGGTCCGGGTCAGGTCGGCCAGCTCGGTCATCTGATCGCCCACCGCTTCCGCAGTTGTCCCCGGCAGCAAGACTCCGACGAGGTACGCCCTCTCGCGTGGGGTTCGGGTCGTAATCAGAGCTTGAGCTTCCTCAAGCGCGCCATCGCCTCCTCAAGGCGTGCATCAGGAGCAGTCACCGAGAGCCTGAAATACCCCTCGCCATGGGTGCCGAAACCCACCCCGGGCGTGATGTTCACGCCTACCTGGTCCAGGACGTGACCCGCGAATCCGATCGAGTCATATCCATTAGCCACCGGAGCCCAGACGTAAAAGGTCGCGCGCGGCGGTTTGATCGACCATCCCAACGAGTTGAGCGTGTCGGCGACCAGGCGGTGACGCCGCGCGTAGATCTCATTGGCCGCGCGAGTCTCTTCCTCTCCCCCATTGAGCGCCTCGATCGCCGCCCATTGCACCGCCTGGAAAATTCCTGAGTCAATGTTGGTCTTCAGCTGGCCGATGAGCCCGACCAGATCGGCGCGGCCGCAAACCCACCCGATCCGCCATCCCGTCATGTTGAAAGTCTTGGACAGCGAGTGAAACTCGAGCCCGACCTCTTTGGCGCCGGGAATCTCGAACAGGCTGAGCGGGCGGTAGCCATCGAAACAGATCTCGGAGTAGGGGGCGTCGTGGCACAGGACTATGTCGTAGCGCCGGCAGAACTCGACTGCCTTCTCGAGGAACTCACGGCCCGCAACAGCCGCAGTCGGATTGTTTGGATAGTTGAGCCACATCAATCTCGCTCGTTGGGCGACGTCCTCGGGGATTGCGTCGAGGTCGGGAAGCCAATGGTTGGCCGCGGTCAGCGGCATCACGTAGGGATCGGCGCCGGCCATGATCGCGCCCGTTGCGTAGACGGTGTAACCGGGATCCGGTGCGAGCACAACGTCCCCAGGGTCGACCAGAGCCAGGGGCGCGTGGCTGATGCCGTCTTTCGAGCCGAGCGTCGGCAGGATCTCGGTGCTCGGGTCGAGGCTCACCTCGAAGCGCCGGCGGTACCAGCCTGCGATCGCCTCGCGAAGCTCTGCGAGACCGACGTACGACGGATACCTGTGGTTTGCGGGGTCAGCCGCCGCCTCCTGCAGAACACTGACGATGCGGGCTGGGGTCGGGAGGTCCGGATCTCCGATGCCAAGCGAGATCACGTCGACCCCGGCCTTCTTTTTCTGTTGGACCTTGCGATCGATCTCCGCGAACAGATATGGCGGGATGCGCCCGAGGCGCTGGGCGCCGGCGGCCCTATCCGAGGTTCGGCTCAAATCCGTTCTCCTTCAAGTAACTGAGGATAGCGGTGACAGGCACTGCGCCATGGGTCGCCTCGATGTCGAACCAATGCACGCGTGGATCGCGCCGCCACCATCGGAGCTGCCTTCGCGCGTACTGCCGGTTCGATTGCGCCATGGCCATCGGTAGCTGCTCGAGTGTGATCTCGCCGCGGATGTGCGCCAAAGCCTCGGCATAGCCGATTCCCGTGAGCACTGGCGCTGTTGCGGGCACGCCGGCTTTGAGCGCGCGTTCTGTCTCGTCGACAAGCCCGCGATCCACCTGCTGCCGGCTGCGCTGCTCGAGCCGCTTATCGATGACCTGGAGGTCTGCGGTCAACCCGACCCGATGAGGAGTCCACGTTGGTGCAGTGCGATTTCGTAAGCGCCGCAGCGGAGGTCCCGCGGATTGCAGCACCTCGATGGCGCGGACCATGCGGACCGGGTTTTGAAGGTCCACACCCGCATCGGGATCGATGGCGACCAGCATCTCACGTAATGCGGCTACGTCCATCTCATAGAGCCTGACCCTTAGCTCCGGGTTCGGTGGCACGCCTGTCAGGCTGAAACCATCACTGAGGGCGTCGACGTACAGCATCGTTCCGCCTTCGACGATCGGGACCTGGCCGCGCGATGCAATGTCGGCGATGGCGGCCTCCGCCCCAGATATGTACTCGCGCGCGTTGAATGACGCAGCGGGGTCGACGAAATCGATCATGTGGTACCTGACCTGCCTCTGCTGCTCCGCAGACGGCTTGTTGGTCGCGATGTCGAGCCGCCGATAGACCTGACGCGAATCCGCCACCACAATCTCGCCGCCGAGCTCGAGCGCAAGCTCGAACGCCAGCTGGGACTTGCCGATGCCGGTCGGGCCGACGATGACTGGAACATGGACGCCGGCTGATCTGTGCGAGGTCACTGGTCGAGAATAGGCACTCACGTGAATCATCCGGCATCGCAGCCTGCGCGGCCACCACTCTGGCTCGCCGCAGCCGCGGTGGCCGCCGGTTGGGGCGCCGTCTACGACGTCGGGCGTTGGATTGCCGCCTTCGTGACATTTCCCGCCCACGAGGACGTCCGCATCTATTACGTCGCTGCCCAGGCCGGACTGAGATACGGCTGGTCGACCATCTACGACATCCCGACTCTTCGTTCTCTCTCGACGGGGTTTGCGGGCGGCCAGACCAACATCGACTCTTCGGCGACGTACATCAGCCCACCACTCTTGGCCTGGCTCTTCGCTCCGCTCACGGTGTTGTCGGAGCCTGGTGCGTATGCGGTGTGGGCGGCGGTGTCTCTCGCCGCCCTGATATGGATGTGGCAAATAGCTGCGCCCTACTCGGGACTCGCCAAGCTCACGCTGCTCCTGCTGGCCCTGGCCCTGTGGCCGGTGCTGGATGCTTTCTACCGCGGCCAGCCGGTGATCGTGCTGCTCGCCCTGGTCGCCGGCTCATGGTGGCTGACAGAGCGGGATCGGCCTCTCTCCGCGGGCGTCGCGCTTGCTTTCGCGACCGCCCTGAAACCGCAGGTCGTCTACCTCGTACCGCTGGCATTGCTGGTCGGCGGACGCTATCGAGTGGTGCTTGGCTGGGCAGGCGCCTGCGTGGTTCTTGCGATTGCATTCGTCGTGTCACTTGGTCAATCCGGGCTCCAAAGCTGGTGGGAGACCTTCCTGCTCGTTGAGACCAACGACGAACACGCTTACTTCACGCTTGCCTATCTATTCGGCTTCGGTGTCCTGACTTACTCGTTGCTGGCGATTCTGGGCATCGCAGCGTTGGCCGTTGCGTGGAGGCGAAGACACGATCTGGAGGTCGTGTTCGGAGCGGGCCTGTTGGGATCGCTCGCCGTGTCGGTTCACCTGCACCTCTACGACTACGCGACGGTGGTCCTGGCCGCGTGGCTCATCCTGCGCACCGCGCCACCGTTGTGGCACCGGCTGTGGCTGCTGGTCGGTGTGCTGACCATGCAAGCGCTCGCCGTGGGCCTTCCCGCACCGCAGCTGATATGGGATGCGGGCTGGCTCGCGATCCTCGTGGTCAGTAGTTTCTTCGGAAGTGGCGCCTCAGGTCCTGCCATTCGACCAGCAATCTCGTCGGGCGCCCATGCGGGCACGTGATCGCGTCGTCGGCCGCCTCGAGGTCGACCAGCAGCCTTCGCTGCTCAGCCAGGTCCAGGGTGTCCCCAAAGCGAACTGCGGAGTGGCAGGCAAGCGCAGCAGCAGCCTTCTCCAACGCGCCTTCGCCACGATTGTCGGCGAGAGCCGCGAGGGTCTCCTGAACAGCGGCCGTCGCCCTCCCTGCAGGCATCTCGACAGGGACGGCCGTGATGCGCAAGCTGCGCGGTCCGAACTCCTCGTACTCGAGGCCGAGGTTCGCAAGGTCTGACCGATGGTCGGCGGCGGCGGCGATGAGCCGCGGCTCCACATCCACCGCTTGGGGCATCAGGAGCGGCTGGGTCATGCCCCGGCCCGTTCGCAGCCTCTCGAGAAGCCGGTTGTAGAGCACACGCTCATGGGCGGCGTGCTGGTCGACCAGGACCAGCCCATCGGGGCCTTCCGCCACCAGGTATCCAGGCCCGACCTGGCCGATCGGCCTGAGCATGGTTTCGGGGACGCGCGAGCCGACTTCGGCAACAGCCACCGAAGCCGTGGCTTCGTGCAGCGTGAGCTGGGGCGCCGGCTCGCGACCGAGCGCAGCTGGACCAACTGCCGTCGAGTGATACTGGTACGGCTGGCTGCCGCCGAGCGCGACGCGAACCGCGCGCTGCAGGGCGGAGAAGACAGCGCCCTCTTCGCGAAACCGCACCTCCCGCTTGGCCGGATGGACGTTGACATCGACCAACTCTGGATCGATACCGATATCGATCACGGCGATGGGATGCCGTCCGCGTTCGAGCATCCCCTGATAGCAGTCCTCCAGCGCGTACAGCAGCGGCCGCGAGCTGATGGGACGGCCATTTACCGCGAGCACGATCCCGTCCCTGCTGCCTCGGCTCAACCGAGGCTGACTCACCATCCCGGTGACCAGAGGCATGCCGATCATCTCGAGCATCTCAACGGCGACCTGTGTTCCATACACCGATCCGATAGCGCGCCGGCGGTCACCGTCCCCAGCGCTGCTGACCGCGCTGCGAGCGTCGATCGTGAGCTGGAACCGCACATGTGGATGGAGCAATGCAAATGTGCTCACGACGTCCTTGATCGCAGCAACCTCGGTGTTGTCCGACTTCAGAAACTTGAGGCGCGCCGGCACATTGGCGAACAAGTCCTTGACCTCGAGGGTCACGCCCGGCAGCAGGGGGCCGGCGCCGTGCTCGACGACGCTGCCGGCCCGCACCCTGATACGCGCGCCTGCACTGCTGCACTCCACATCCGAAACGGACGCGATGCTGGCCAATGCCTCTCCGCGGAATCCCAGTGTCGCGATCGCGTCGAGGTCGGACAGATTGCTGACCTTGCTCGTGGCGTGGCGCACGAATGCCATCTGCAGGTCCTCGGCGGAGATGCCTTCGCCGTCGTCGCTGACCCGAATTGAGATCTTGCCGGCGCCGCGGACATCGATGCTTATCCGCCGCGCGTTCGCATCCAGCGCGTTCTCGACCAGCTCCTTGACCACCGATGCGGGTCGCTCAATGACTTCGCCCGCGGCGATCGCATCGGCGATCTCCGGCGTCAGCAGGAGGATGGTCACTGGCTCAACCGCGAGCGCAGCTCGTAGAGCTTCTGCAGCGCCTCCAATGGGCTGAGGGAGTCAGGCTCGATCTCCTCGAGCTCCTTGCGCAGCGGATCCGGGGCCATCTCGATAGGTAGACCCAGCTGCTGATCCGGCGGCTCCAGCGGACGCTGCCTCTCCAGCTCGGCAAGGACCTGGCGAGCGCGGGCGATCACACCTGACGGCAGGCCGGCCAGCGCCGCGACGTGGATTCCGTACGAGCGGTCCGCGCCGCCGGGCACCACCCGGTGCAGGAACCGCACTGACTCTCCCTCTTCTAGCACCTCGACCCGCTGATTGCGGACGCGAGGCAGAGATTCCGCGAGTGCCGTCAGCTCGTGATAGTGGGTGGCGAAAAGAGTGCGGCAGCCGAGCCGCGGCGACTCGTGGAGGTGCTCGACCACCGATTGTGCGATCGACAGACCGTCGTACGTCGAGGTCCCCC
>DATCPW010000001.1:0-4005 GCA_036569865.1 Candidatus Dormiibacterota bacterium | reverse complement strand
GCCAGCGCCTTTGCGTTGGCCTCCTCGTACTCCCACTGCGAAACGATCTCGCCGGGGAGCAGGCCCGTGTCGCCCGCCGAGTCGATGCGGACCTTCCGCATCATCTGGCGAACTATCACCTCGATGTGCTTGTCGTTGATGTCGACGCCCTGGCTGCGGTAGACCTTCTGGACCTCGTCCACGAGGAAGGTTTGGACCGCCTCCTTGCCCAGGATGTGCAGCAGCTCCTGCGGCGAGATGGAGCCCTCGGTAATCTGCTGGCCCGCTTTGATCACGACCTTCTGGCCGTCGCGACGGTCGAGCTCGGGCCGGATGCGAACCTGGTGCGGGATCGGGTACTCGCGGACCTCTTCGTCGAGCGTGCGGACAGTGATCTCCTTGGCGGAGACACTGACCTTGCCGGCGTGGCGGGTCCGGATGCCGTTGCCCTTGGCGTCGCGGGCCACCTCCTGGCCCTCCATGACGTCGTCTTTGCTCTTGACCAGGGCCTGCATCTTGGCGTCGACGGGGTAAGAGACCTCGAATTCCTCTTTGGAGGTCACGCGCACCTTGCGCGAACCCTCCGCGCGGATGATCTCGAGCTCCCCATCGATCTCGGAGATGATTGCCTTGCCCTTGGGGATACGAGCCTCGAAAAGCTCCTCCACGCGGGGCAGACCCTGGGTGATGTCCACGCCGGCCTGTCCGCCGGTGTGGAACGTGCGCATGGTCAGCTGGGTGCCCGGCTCGCCGATGGACTGGGCGGCAATGACGCCCACCGCCTCACCGATCTCGACGATTTTGCCGGTGGCCAGGTTGCGGCCGTAGCACGTGCGGCAGACGCCCTCGCGGGCTTCGCACACGAGCACTGAACGCATCTTGACGGCGACTCCCGCCGCGATCGTCTGGCGCGCTGCATCGTCACTGATCGGCGAACCCGCGGCGACGAGCACCTTGCCATCGACCACGATGTTCTCCGCGGAAATCCGGCCGGCGATCTTCTCGAATATCGGCTCGCTCTTCGCCCTTTCAGGCGTGATGTCGCGAACCCAGATGCCGTTGGTGGTGCCGCAGTCCTCAACCCGCACGATGACGTCCTGAGCGACGTCGACGAGCCGCCGCGTCAGGTACCCCGAGTCGGCGGTGCGAAGGGCGGTGTCTGCGAGACCTTTGCGCGTGCCGTGGGTTGAGATGAAGTACTCGAGCACCGTCAGGCCTTCGGTGAAGTTGGCCATGATCGGCAGGTCGATGATCCGGCCGGTCGGGTCGGCCATAAGCCCTCGCATGCCGGCGAGCTGGCGGATCTGCTGGATGTTTCAGCGGGCGCCCGAGCCCATCATCATCCAGATCGGACTGAACTTATCGAAGGCTTTCTCGGTGGCGTTGCCCACGTCCTCGTAGGCCTTCTGCCAGAGCTCGATCACCTTGCGGTACCGCTCGTCGTCGGTCATGACGCCTCGGCGGTACATCTTCTCGACGTCCGCGACCTCTTTCTCGGTGGCGTGAATCGTCTGCCACTTCGACTCGGGGTGCGGAATGTCCATGGCGGACACAGTGATCCCGGCCTGGGTTGCATAGCGGAATCCGAGCCGCTTGATGTCGTTGGCCACGACAGCCGTCGTGTCGCTGCCGTACAGGCGGAACAGCTCCGCCACGAGCGTCCGCAACAGCTTGCGGTCGTAGTGCGCGTTCTGGAAGGGAAGCGGCTGCATCGTCGTTTCCATCGGCTCCTTGCCGACGGGCAGCGGCTCGTTGAAGACGACACGCCCGGGGGTGGTGACGATCAGCTCCGTCCCGATGCGGACGCGGATCCACTCCTGGAGCTTGACCACCTTGGCCTCGAGAGCAAGCACGACCTCGTTCTGTGAGCTGAAGGCGCGCAGTTTTTGTAGTTTCTCAACGCCGCTCGGCATCTCCCCTCGCGCGGCGGTCAGCCAGTAACACCCGAGCACGACGTCCTGGGTCGGGGCGACCACCGGGTGGCCGTCCGCCGCGGACAGGATGTTCTGCGACGACATCATCAGGTTCTTGGCTTCGGCGATGGCGCCGCTGAAGAGCGGAACGTGAACAGCCATCTGGTCGCCGTCGAAGTCGGCGTTGAAAGCTGCGCACACCAATGGGTGGATCTGGATCGCCGATCCCTCGACCAGCACGGGCATGAACGCCTGGATGCCGAGGCGGTGAAGGGTCGGGGCGCGGTTGAGCAGCACCGGGTGCTCGTGGATGACCTCGTCGAGGACGTCCCACACCTCGGGCCGGCTGCGCTCGACCATCCGCTTGGCTGACTTGATGTTGGTCGTGTAGCCCTTGTTGACGAGCTCGCGCATGACGAACGGCTTGAACAGCTCGAGCGCCATCTTCTTGGGCAGGCCGCACTCGTGCAGCTTCAACTCGGGACCGACCACGATGACGGACCGGCCCGAGTAGTCAACACGCTTGCCGAGGAGGTTCTGCCGGAACCGGCCCTGCTTGCCCTTGAGCATGTCGGAGAGCGACTTCAGCTTGCGGTTGCCCGTGCCGGTGATGGCACGGCCGCGGCGGCCGTTGTCGATGAGGGCGTCGACGGCCTCCTGGAGCATGCGCTTCTCGTTGCGCACGATGATCTCCGGGGCGCCGAGCTCGAGGAGCCGCTTCAACCTGTTGTTGCGGTTGATCACACGGCGGTAGAGGTCGTTCAGGTCGGAGGTCGCAAACCGGCCGCCGTCCAGCTGAACCATCGGGCGCAGCTCGGGTGGGATGACCGGCAGCACCTCGAGCACCATCCACGTCGGGCTCGAGTTCGACTTGCGGAAGTCTTCGACTACCTTCAGGCGCTTGATCGCCTTCTGCTTGCGCTGCCCGCTCGATGAACGCGACTCTTCGCGCAGGCGGTACATCTCGGACTGGAGCTCGATGCGCGACAGCAGCTCGCGCACTGCCTCCGCGCCGATGCCGGCCTTGAAGGCGCGCCCGAAGCGCTCCTGGAAGTCCCGGAACTGGGTGTCGGTGAGGATCTGCTTGGCGTGCAGGCCCTCGAGGTCCGTCCGAGTGGCCTCGATCTCCTGCTGGAGAGCCTCGAGCTCACCCTGGATGGCCTCGCGCTGGGTCTTGGTGGCGGCTTCGATCTGAGCGTCGAGCGCTTTGCGGTCCGCGTCGAGGCGGTCCTTGGCGCGCTTCTGCTGGGCCTTCGTGTTGGCTTCGAGCTTCTCGATCTTCTCCTGGACCTTGCCGAGCACCGCGCGCGACATTTCCTTCGAGAGCAGCTCGCCCTTGTCGACGACAACCTCTTCGTCGCCGTCCGGGCCGATCGACAATGCGCGGCGCGATTTGGTGCCGATGCCAGCCTTGATGTGCTCGGTCGCCTTCTTGCCCTGGGTGGTGATCGAGTCGACCGCCTCCTGGAGCTCCTCTTCGAGACGCGAGACCTCGGTCTCGACCTCGCCCTTCAGCTTCTTGGTCTTGCCCTCGTTTTCGGCACGAAGCTCCTTGCTCTTGGAGTCGATGTCGGCGCGCAAGCGGATCGCGCGCTCGTCCTTATCCATGTTGAGCACGGTCAGCATGTCGTTGCGGACTTCCTCATGGACGTCGGTGACTATGTAGTTGGCGAAGTAAAGGATCTTCTCGAGATTGCGCGGTGACATGTCGAGGAGAAGGCCCATGCGGCTCGGGATGCCCTTGAAGTACCAGACGTGGCTGACCGGCGACGCGAGCTTGATGTGGCCCATCCGCTCGCGGCGAACCTTCGAGCGTGTGACCTCGACGCCGCACTTGTCGCAGATGATGCCCTTGTAGCGGTACCTCTTGTACTTTCCGCAATGGCATTCCCAGTCGCGCGTCGGACCGAAGATGCGCTCGCAGAAAAGGCCGTCGCGCTCCGGGCGGAGCGTGCGGTAGTTGATGGTCTCGGGCTTCGTGACCTCGCCGTGCGACCACGACATGATCGTGTCCGGCGACGCCAACGACAGCTTCAGAGCGTCAAAGTTCTCTAGTTTGAGCACGAATACTCCTTCAAAACAACTGACTCAAGACTCCCTCTCACTTCAGGGA